>DASYTA010000595.1:0-8520 GCA_036002745.1 Cyclobacteriaceae bacterium
GGGAAAACAGGAGGAACACCGGGTGTATACGTTCTCCCATAATTACCATCAGACTCGGTAACGGAGCGATAAATTCTGTCCCTCTGCGCATGGTAAGTGTCATAGCTGAGGTGATGTTTGATCAAAAGAAAAAGAATAAGACTTGAGGTTACGCCTAGTGTAAGACCAGAGACATTAATAAGAGTACTTGTTCGGGATCGCCACAGATTTCGAAATGCAGTTTTTAGGTAGTTTTTCAACATAACAAGATTATTTTAATTCTTCTATCGGTAAAACTATTCTAAGGTTTGGCTCCCCACAAAAATAATGGATTGAGTTGTGGAATTACTGTAGTGAAACCTAACTCAGGGATTACCTAGACTTAGACGAGTGGGATTGTAATAAGGTTTTAATTGATCTCGATTTTGAATGAAGAATGGCACCCAAATAAAATGGATTTGTTGTTAAGCACTTATTCCCTATCTTTTTCAAAAAAACGCTATGAAGTATTTTATTTTCTTGGTTTTGATAAGCCAATCCTTGTTAGCTCAGCAAAATTTTGACACTGTAAAAATTAGACCTGTCCTTGTGAAGGAGAATATTTACATGCTAAAAGGTTCTGGGGGAAACATAGGAGTCCTCACAGGTAAAGATGGTAATCTTCTCGTTGACGATCAATACGCTCCTTTATCCGAAAAAATTAAAGCCGCAGTGCAATTGCTGGATAAAGGCACCATTAAATATATAATCAACACTCACCTTCATGGGGATCATACGGGTGGAAATGAGAATTTCAGAAAAGATGGTGTTACTATTATTGCTCAGGAACACGTGCGCGAGCGGATGATGAAAGAGCAATACAATGCAGTGCGCAAGACAACCATTCCTCCAAGTCCTACTGAAGCTTTGCCGGTGATTACATTTGAAGATCATGTTTCACTCCACCTTAATGGGCAGGACATTGATATTATTCATTATAATTTTGGAAGTCATACCGACGGAGATGCGATCATTCACTTCAAGAATGCAAACGTATATCACATGGGCGATGTTTTTGTTCGTTACGGTTTTCCGTTTATTGATATGGGTAACGGTGGCTCAATTGATGGTTTTATAAAAGTGCTGGACCTTGCGCTTGCGAGAATTGATGATAAGGCAATTATAATTCCCGGTCATGGAGAACTGGCCACAAAAGCCGATGTGAAAGTTTTTCGTGATCGGTTAGCAGATATACGCGATCAAGTAGCGGCGGCGTTAAAAAAAGGAAAGAAACCAGAAGAGATTCCTGCACTTGGGATTACTGCGAAGTATGATGCAGATTGGGGAAAAGGATTTCTGAAAGGGAATGACTTTGTGATGATGGTGGCCGAAGAACTGAAAAAGAAATAAATCTATTGCTCTGTATCTCTAATTAGATTAGGGATGCGCACAATAAATTCTGTTCCCTTGCCAAGTTCTGATTGAACTTGGATTGTACCTTTTAGTTTTTGCACAGCTTCTTTTACAATGAATAGTCCTAACCCTGATCCGTTACCTTTTTCAGAAGCGCGGTAAAACATATCAAAGATTTTTGTCAAGGCCTCATTGGCGATTCCCTCGCCATTATCGCGCACGATAATTTGTGACTCCAGAACGGTGCATTGAATATCAATTTCTATGAATGGGAGTTCTTTTGTCAAGTCTACATATTTGATGGCATTCGATAGCAGGTTATTAAAAACAATCTCAAGACGCGTGGGAGAGGAGTAGAAGGTCGCTTCTTGTTGGATATTGATTATTTTTTTGATCTGCGCGACATTTTCCATGAACTGCAATTGTTCAATGGTTGAATTGATTAGGTCTTTAAAAATTACAGGTTCGCTATCTATTCCTAATCGGGCATTGCGTGAATGGTCTACGATGTCTTTGATGAAACGATCCAATCGATACAGACTCTTCTTCTGCATCTCCAACAGTTCATTAATTTTTTCCCTGTCGGGTTCAAACTTGGCCACTTCGATAAGCCCTAAAAGGGAAGCAATAGGTGCTCGCAAATCATGGGAGGCGCTGTATACAAATTTATCTAACTCAGCATTGATTTTAATAAGCTCTTCATTCCGATCGATCAATACTTGTTGAATAGCCTTGCGATCGGTGATGTCACTCTCGATAGCAACAAATTGAACTACTTTTCCTTTTTCACCTCGAATAGGTTGCACCTCGATGGATATCCAATATGGCTTACCTTCCTTATTGTAATTAATAATTTCCAGATCTTTGAAGCCTTCGCCAGCTTTCAATTTATCGCTCATTATTTTTGACACTGCCTTGTCTGACTGAGGGCCGCGAAGAAAACTTCCTGGCTTCTTGCCTTTTACTTCCTCGAGTTTATAGCCGGTGATGCGCGTGAAAGCAGGGTTTACCCATTCAATTCTACCTTCACCATCTGCAATTACAATCATATTGGTGGTGGTGTTAGCAACCATCGCCAAGCGCTTGTTTTCTGCTTCTGCTTGCTTCCGTTCAGTAATGTCCCTTACAATAGCCTGAATGAAAAATTCATCACCAATGTCCACTCGATTTAAAGAGACTTCTGCTTCGAATGGAGTTCCATCATAACGAATATGTTGCCATTCAAAGAATTGTGGCTGACCTGCCAACACTCCGTTTATTTTTTCCATGGCAGCTTCTTCAGAAGAACGGCCATCGGGTTGCATTTGTGGAGAAAAGCGGAAGGGAGTCTGGCCTACGATCTGCTCACGGGTGCATTGAAAAATACGCAATGTTGATTCGTTGCAGTCAATAAAGGTGCGGTTGTCCATCGTAAAGATGGCATCGCTTGCAGAATTGAAAAGTGTGCGGAAAAGAAATTCGTTCTTTTTATCGATCTCTTCCAACTTTTGAAGTTCCAGTTCCAGTGCGGTCCCTTTTTCCATTGCCTGATGTTAAGGCTATATTATGCAACTTCCATATTTACCTCATTAAATAAAAAGCGAAAAGTCGCGTTGGTGCGAGATGTAAGTTTGATGTTAATTCTGAAGAATTTCCTTTTAGTCTATCTAACCACTATAGATAAAATGAGGTGAATTATTTGGCAAACCGCTGGTTTCCAAGCATGCCTAATGCCAGGTGTCATGAAAGTAATGTCAAGGCTTAAGGCGTATAAACATGATAATTAATTAGTATTTTGATGATATTTTTTTAGCGTCAATAGTTTTGGCAATCCAACAGATCTATCCTGGATGTTAACAATCAGATTTTTTCAAACAAAATGGTGGCGTGTCTTAAAGTGGCTAGGTATAGCCATGGCTATCGTGCTCCTTCTTTTCGGAATTGTTTCTTGGGTTGTATTTAAAAACAAGAATGCCTGGCTTCTCGATGAGATTCAACTGCAGGTGAATGAATCACAATCCGGTAAACTGGAAATTAGCGCCATTGATTTGAAAATATTCAAAAATTTTCCCCACGTTACTATTGAACTGGCCGAGGTTAATTATTACGAACACAAAGATTCGTTACGGACTCCAGCAGAAAAGCCGATTCTCCACGCAGAACAAATCTTTGTTGCTGTTGAATTACTGTCGCTAATCAAGGACGAGCTCACCATATCTAAAGTCGGTCTTTCAAAAGCTCAACTTAATATTGAAGAGGATAAAAATGGAATTTTAAATATTGATAGGGCGTTGGAGAAGCCAACGCATAAAGCGCCAAAAAAAATTACTCCTAAACCAATTGCCAAACCTATTCCTAAAACTCCCGAGAAGAAAATAAAGAAAGATTCTTCAATAAAACCGAAACCTAGCGTAAAACCGCAAGCAAAGCCCAAGTCTTCTTTGCAAATTGATTTGGACTTAATTAATCTCGATGAGACACTGGTTAGTTGGAAGTCATATACGAACTCAAAACCTTCTTTAATTTTAATAAAAGAACTTGAGACAGAGCTATCGAAGAATAAAAAAGAGTTAGTTGCTAAGCTCACTAGTGAGTATCAGATAAAATCACTCTATGTGAATCGCTCGCCACTTCCAACGGGGAATTTGACAGTTGATGCAGACTTACTTTACGAATTAGAAAATCAACGATTAACTATTCGTAAGAGCAAAATAAATTATGATATTTTTTCGGCAAAGATCCAGGGCACTTATGCTCATCAGAAAAATCGCAATCTCGATTTGTCTATCGATGGTTCGTCCAATGAATTGCAAGTACTTTCACTGATCCTAAAGCGAGATTTATTAAAGAAGAATCCAAACTTATTGGAGCGCGGCGATATTTATATAAAAGGGAGGATATTTGGAGAATTACAGAATCAGCCCCCTCAATTTGATATTTCATTTGGAGTAAGAAATCTCGACTTACGATTACCGAACAACAAGGGAAAATTTGAGGACATCGGATTCGAAGGAAATTTTTATTCTGGTGAACGAGCTGATTACTCCGAGGCCAGATTCGAAATTAGAAACCTAAAAGGAAAAGTTCCTGGTGGTTTTCTGAAAGGACAATTTCATGTGCATAATTTTATTGACCCTTACGTCCATTACAAACTAGGCGCACAACTGGAACTTGATGGATATGACCAAATTTTTCAAATTGATTTTCTTAAATCACTAAGTGGTACTGTTTCGTTAGAAGCTCATTTTGATGGACCGTTCAAGCAATTTGGCGAACATCGAATGGATAGTAGCCGATCGAGCACAATTACATTTAATGATTTGTCGTTCGTGATAGCCGAGACCAATCAACAAGTGTCGGGCTTGACAGGAAAAATTGAGACGAAGAACAATCAGTCTGCTTTTCAAGAACTGACTTTTCATTACGGCAAAAACGATTTACGTTTAAATGCAACGATTGAAAATCTTGTATACTTCTTTTTCAAAAAGGAGAAAGAAATCGTCGCCGCCGGAAACTTTAGTGCTAACCAACTCTTTACTAAAGATTTTATTTTTGATACGTTGCAGACTGCCGCAGTTCAGGATCGGTTCAGCGACCTCTCTTTCAATTTTCAAGCAAATACTTTTTCAGATAGCACCAATGGCAAGGTGAGCATTGCCTTTGATATTCGTGACTTCTCCGCAAAGCTCGACAAGCTTCCTGACATTAAAATGTTAAATACCACCGGCAAGTTTAGTCAAACCGATATAGGACTAAAACTTGACCTTGATGAGTTTCATGCCACGATGCCTTATGGAAAATTGGAGTTGACCGGCGATTTGCTTGTTCGCTCACAGCGGCTATGGGAATTCAACGCTAAATTGAAAGCGGATAAATTTCCGTGGACCTATATAAATGAGCTTATTGCAGAAATCAGAGAAGATTCAGAACCTCGTGCGAAAGATATTCCTCTAAACAAAATGGAAATTGTAACAGCCGATCTCGATTTATCGGCAGCTGTGATTACTTATCCTTTCGATATTAACAAACTGGTTGTGCGGAATAGCAAGATCAATTATTCTTATCCTGATTCGAAACCAATCTCGGTGGAGAAGCTTAACCTTGCGTTGCAAAATCTTTATTTCAATCATCCGCCAAACTCGGGTGCACTCATTGGATTGAAGTCAACAAAAGGTACAATGGATTTGAGTAAGTTGAATGTGCCAGGATTTAATGCACTTGATGTGAAAATGGATATTGCTGGAAAGGATGATAAGCTTGATATTGGTTTTTCGAGTGTAACACAAATAACAAAAAATCAAAAGGGCCAATTCATTTTGGATATGTCGAAGAAAGAGTTGGAGTATCATTTGCAATACTTTGTGCAGGGCGCCAGCCTGGAATATTTTGTTAAGAAGTTTTACGGAAAAAAATTTATGGAAGGAACAATTGATTATTCGTTGGATATTCATACCAAAGGATTGACTTGGGCACAAGCAAAGGAAAACCTTTCCGGCGAAATAGAAATAAGAGGCGATTCACTTCGCCTTTATGGTATTGATGTCGACAATGTTTTAAAAAAGTATGAGAAGAGTCAGAATTTTAATTTGACAGATGTAGGCGCCGTGCTGATCGCCGGTCCGGTTGGTTTAGCGGTTACTAAGGGAACCGATTTTGTCTCACTCGCCACCATCAATTTTAAATCAAACCAGCAAACTAATATTAAGACGTTGCTCACCAAATGGAAATTGGAGAATAGAATATTAACTACACAAGACGTAGCATTTTCCACTGCAACAAATCGTATTGCGTTTGATGGCCAGGTTGATTTTGCAAAAGACTCAATTCCTGGAATTACAATATCGGTAGTGGATAAAAACGGATGCAGCTTGATGGATCAAAAGCTTTATGGAAAGATGGGGAAGATCCATACCGGCAAACTTAACATAACCAAAACGTTGCTGGGATCTATCATTAATTTTGCCAACGCTATTGTGGGTAAAGATTGCAAGCCAGTGTATACGGGGGGAGTGAAAGATCCAAATCAATGAATCACTTAATTATTAAAATTCACCTCGCAGCCAGGAAATGAAAGTAAAATTATTATGCTTCTTATTTTTTGCTTCGAATTTTTCCTTGTTGGCACAAGATTCAAAAATCAATGACAGCATTAAGTCGTTGCATGCGCATAAAAAGGAAATAAAAAAACCTTTATCGATGACTATTTCTTTTTTTAACCATTCCATCTCAATGCCATTTCATAAAATCTTTGCTCAGCCCATTCATCCGGGCATTCAAGTAGGTGTAGAAGGAAGGTACTTTGAAAATAATAGAAGTAAACTTTTCCAAACTCTTAATGCGGGAATGTTTTACAATAATTATAATGGTAAAGGTTTTTATCTCAATTCGGAATTTGCTTATCGCTATACAAGTAAGTCAGGAATATTTGCAGAGACTTTACTGGGGATTGGGTATCTGCGTACTTATCACCCCACGGATATTTACGAATTGAATAATTCAGGTACCTATCAAAAAGTTAACGATAAAGGTTTTTCTTCACCAATAGTTTCTTTTGCTTTTGGGTTAGGCTATGCTTTCAAATCTTCTTCTTTATTCTCTTTTGCTCCTTTTATCCGATATGAAAGTATTATTCAGACCCATTATAATTCCGATTTGGAAGTGTTGCCCCAATCAGCGTTTCATATTGGGCTTCGCATCACTAAGAAAAGAATAAAATGAAAGAGGTTTTATACTGGCTGCTTTTATTTTCTCTTTTTGCAACGTGCTCAAAAGAAGATTGGTCAATTCCTGAAACCACTTGCACCTTGGATTTTTCAGATAGCAGTCAAAATAATCCCAAGGGAAGTGACTACAAAAAATTGATTGATGGAGTAGTATCACGGGGCGTGCCGGGCATGGTGTTGCTAGTAAGAACACCGAAGGAAGGTTTATGGATTGGTGCAGCAGGTATGTCCAAAATTGAAACAAGTGACCCCATGCTTCCTTGCACAATTCATCACTCAGCAAGTGTGGCAAAAATGTACATGGGCACGGCGATTATGCTATTGGTGGAGGATGGAAAAGTTGATTTGGATGCGCCTATAAAAAATTATTTAGATGCGGATTTGTGCAACCACATTGGCAATGGCAACACTGCAACAGTAAGGCAATTGATGAATCACAGTTCGGGTATAAGAGATTTTGTAGAAGAGACTAACCATATTACAGACTACTTTAATAATTTCTTTAACAATTATACCACGTCGGATTTCCTACACTATATATATGATAAGCCTGCCAATTTTGCGGCAGGCACAAGCGTAGAATACAGTAATACGAATTTTGTTTTGATAACACTTATTATCGACAATGTAACCGGAAAGCCACACCCTGATTTTTTAACGGAACGGATATTTAAGAAACTGCAACTCAATCAAACGTTTTACAAAAATGAGCCAGGATATCCCGATCCTCCAGGATTAACCAATTCGTATTGGGACAGATATGGCAATGGACAATTAGAGAATATCACTCAGGTGGCTATTCATTTTGATGAATTGAGTGTAGGACACGATGCTATGCTCGCCTCTACGCATGATTTTGCAAAATTTATTGATGCTTTGGTAAAAGGCCGGATCGTTTCTAATGCTTCGTTAAAACAAATGATGGAGTGGAAATATGATCAATCAAAAAAAGCATACAACGGCCTCGCTCTAATAATGGAAAAAACAAAATATGGTAACGCCATCGGGCATGGTGGCGGAAATTTTGGTGTGGCTATGGAAGTGCGATACTATCCTGAACGTGATGCTACCGTGGTTTTTTGCAGTAACATTTCTGGGTTTTTCCCATCGCCTGCATTGAATGTATTAACGGGTGGATTTACTGAAGCTGTAGAAAATATAGCTTTTAAATGAAAGCTTAAGTGAATGAATTGGCTATTGTTCACTTGGTTCCATAAATGCTTTGCATTCCTTTAATATCCCCAGGCTGAAGATGTTTAAACTTCGTATACATATTGGGATTCATGATCACGTTGCCTTTCACATGACCTAAACCCAATGCGTGACCGATTTCATGGAGAACTGCAATTCTATAAATGTTATTACAACCTAAACCATTATTGTTTAAAATTATGCTGCCGGCAATATCACTGCACGGCTCATCGGGAAATGCTGGATAACCAAGCCC
>DASYTA010000596.1:0-4883 GCA_036002745.1 Cyclobacteriaceae bacterium
TGGAAAACAAACTATTAGCCAGAGAACCAAGCTTCGTGATCGTGTCGAGGATTATTTGAAAGCTCACGCCTATCTGGGTATTTTATCGCTTGATGAAGTAGCGTCCAATTTTAATGTTAGTGCCCGAAGCCTTCAGCGGAAGTTGCAGGAAGAAGGAATCACCTTTCAGCAACTGGCAGATTTGGTACGAAAGGCATTGGCAGAACATTATCTTAAATCAGGCAATTATCAAATAAAGGAGATTTCAAACATGCTGGGATACAATGAACTGAGCGCCTTTTCAAGAGCTTTTAAAAGGTGGACCGGCAAACCTCCTGTAGCATACCAGGCATAAACATATCCGCTCATAACTTCGATGAGCCCGTGATATAAAATTTCGAAAAGCACAATTTGGGTGAACCGAACTCCACAAGGTTTGTGTTATCTTTATCGAATTAAATAAACCCTTTATGAAATTATTACTTTTATCCATTTTTATGTTTTCGGTTGGCTCGCCTGCTTCTCTTTACGATTTCAAGATGAATTCTCTTGAAGGCAAAGAGATTGACTTCTCTCAGTACAAAGGAAAGACGCTGTTGATTGTAAACACAGCATCAAAATGTGGCAACACTCCGCAATACGCTGATCTTCAAAAGTTGCATGAGACTTACGGCAGCAAAGTAACTATACTTGGTTTTCCAGCCGACAATTTCGGGCACCAGGAGCCAGGCACAAATGCTGAGATCGGTGAATTCTGCAAGAAAAATTATGGCGTTACTTTCCAGATGTTCGAGAAAATTTCTGTGAAAGGAGATGATCAAAACGCATTGTACAAATTGCTAAAAGAAAAAACAGGGCAGGAGCCCACTTGGAATTTCTGCAAATACATAGTGAAGCCCGACGGCACTGTTAAGTTTTTTGGTTCCAAAGTGCAGCCTCTTGATCCACAAATCACCAGTGAATTATAAAAAGATTATTGGAAGTGTAGTTGGCTTGCTGTTGATCATGGGTATTGTTTCTTTTTTAACAGACCAGTCGCCGGGAAAAAATAAACCAGCGACTGGTTCGATTTACGATTTTAAAATAAAGTCGTTGGATGGAAAAGAGATCGACTTCAGTCAATATAAGGGGAAGAAATTGTTGATTGTAAATACCGCTTCTAAGTGCGGAAAGACTCCTCAATACGCAGGCTTGGAGAAACTCCACGAGCAGTATGGTAACCAAATCACTGTGCTTGGTTTTCCTGCCAATAATTTTCTGTGGCAGGAACCCGGTAGCAGCGCGGAGATTGCTGAATTCTGCGAGCGTAACTATGGAGTGAAATTTCAAATGTTCGAAAAAGTTTCTGTGAAAGGACGCGATCAGCATCCACTTTATCAATGGTTGCAAGGAAAGACAGGCAAAAAACCCGATTGGAATTTTGCTAAATATATTGTGAGTGAAGATGGTACTTCCGTCAAATTTTTCAAGTCAGGTATTCAGCCTTTGGATCCGGAAATTCTAGATGTTGTTAATCATTAATCGTTTGAGATATTTGTATTCGTTTAACTGATAAACGTCTATGAAAATTTGGATTGAAGCTTTTCGGCTACGCACATTACCTCTTTCTCTTTCGTGCATTGGCATGGGTGGATTTTTAGCAGCAGCTCAAAATAAATTCAATGGATTGATTTTTTTCTTGTGTTGCACCACTACCATTTTTCTTCAAGTGCTTTCTAACCTTGCTAATGATTACGGCGACGCGGTGAATGGTGCAGATCACAGCCAGCGTAAAGGACCGAAGCGTGCTGTGCAGTCGGGAGCTATTTCGGCGGCACAAATGAAAAACGCAATAATAATTTTTGTTGTACTTAGCCTGATCAGCGGCATTGAGTTGCTCTATTTTGCTTTTGGATTCGAATTAAAATCATTTCTATTTTTCTTCGCCTTAGGATTGTTATCAATTGTAGCCGCAATCGCGTACACGGTCGGAAAGAAACCGTATGGCTACATCGGACTTGGTGATCTCTCTGTTTTGATTTTCTTTGGGCTGGTAGGTGTAATGGGCTCACTGTACTTGTTCACGAAAGAATTTTATCCTTTGCAGACCTTACCCGCATTAAGTTGCGGGTTCTTTTCTATTGCTGTACTCAACATCAATAACATTCGCGACATTGAATCTGATCGACAGGCCGGTAAGTTCTCTATTCCTGTAAGGATTGGAAGAGAGAAAGCGATTCAATATCATTGGTTCTTGTTATCAAGTGGGATTCTCTGCGCTCTCGTTTTTGTATTGCTTAATTACGAATCACCTATTCAGTTTTTGTTCCTACTCTCTACTCCGTTGTTAGTTATTAATGGCAAATCAGTAGCCAAATTACCTTCTGAGAAACTGGATCCATTTCTGAAACAAATGGCATTATCAACGCTGCTTTTTGTTTTGCTTTTCGGGATTGGGAGTTTAATGGTATAAATAAACATGGTGCTGGGTGTTTTAATGATCCTTCTTGGCGTCGTTGGGTTTTTTGTGAAATCTGAAAGATATAATGTTCATCGAGCATCTTATACAGGTCATCCGCTTCGTTGGGCACCTTTCCTTTTAATACTTTTTGGCTTAATTGTTTTCATAATTAGTTTGAAATAAAATCTTGACTTTTACTTTTCGTCCGCCTGATTAAAATCATCTTTCGCTTCACTAAAAAATACTTATCTTGGTTACATAAAATTATTTGCTATGAAAAAGATCCTTGTTCCTGTCGACTATTCTAAAACATCGACCACCGCTTTTGATGTTGCCTTTGAGATTGCTAAGAAAAGTGGCGCTGAAATTATTGCTATGAATGTGGTGGAAGAGATTACCACCGAATCGTATCGTGTCACTGGCGAATGGCACAAGGCGGATTGGGAAGACAGGATATATACTTTTGAGTTGCTGAAGAAGTCAAAAGCTCAATTGGAAAAATTAGTAACTGATCCTAAATATGATGCAGTTAAGATAACAGGCGAGCAGCGCGTTGGTAACCCATATCATGGTATAACAACAATCGTCACTGAAAAGAAAGTTGATCTTGTTGTAATGGGCACTCGTGGTCATACCAAATTGGAAGAAATGGTGATCGGTACGAATACCGAAAAAGTAGTACGTCATTCAAGATGCCCAGTGCTCACAGTTCATCGGAAGCCAGCCACGACAAATTTTAAGAATATAGTTTACGCCACAGCAATGGCGCCAGAAGAAGAAGTGTTTTCACGGTTTGTTAAGAAGACGCAAGGGATGTATGATTCCACAATCCATTTGGTGCGAATAAACACACCATCAAATTTTCAACGTGACGTTACTGTAAAAGGCGCGATGGAGAAGTTTGCTAAAAAACTGGGGCTTAAGAATTATACGCTCAACATATTCAATGACATCTCTGAAGAAATGGGCGTGATCTATTTTGGAGAAAGCATTGATGCAGATTTGATTGCTATGGCAACGCACGGCCGTACAGGTTTTGCGCATGTCATGGCTGGCAGTATTGCCGAAGATGTGGTGGGTCATGCAAAACGACCAGTGCTTACTTTTGTTGTGAAGCATTAAATTCACTTAAATGAAATTTATAAGAGCCCTGCAAGTCGGGGCTTTATTTTTTAATTTTGTGTAAGCCCCGTTTTGAAAAATTATTATTTCATATTAAGTCTGAATATCTACGCAACTGATGCTGAGATTAAACATTCTTATCGCAGACTAGCATTGCAATTTCACCCCGATAAAAATCCTTCACCCGAGGCAGAGGCGATCTTTAAAGAAGTGAACGAGGCGTATGAAGTTTTAGGAGACCCACTGCGTAAAGCAGTCTATGATCAAATGCTTCGCGGTGTACCAGCGGAAGAGCAGGTCCAAGAGCCACCAGTACAAACGCATCGTGATCCTCGCTATCGGCCAAAGCCAACAACTAATGCCCCTAGAAGGCCGACACATCGGGAGGAAATATTGGCGATGATGGCTTCCAACTTGCAGTATGTATTAATGATTTCACGATTAACGCTTTTGTTTTCGGTGGTTTTGATTACCGATTATTCTTTGCCGCCGACAAAAACAGTTACGGAAGTGCTGTCTGAAAATCCCACGAACCGCGGTTCGTCATTCAAACTTGAATTACGCGATGGAAAAACGGTGAGCGTATCACGCGAAGGAGCAAGAAATTTGAGAAGGGCGGAGAAGATAGGCGTTTATCGTTCAGCCTGGTTTTCAATTCCATTAGCACTTGAAGATGAAGTCACACATTATCGCACCAATGTGCAACTATCTATATATGGCAATTTTATTTTTTGGCCAATACTCTTGTTACTCACCTCATTGGTTGGAACATTTTATTGGAAAGGAGTGGAGTTTCGATTTAATGTTGGGATTGTAAATTTTATTTTGTTTTTGCTGACGTTGATATTTCTCAATGTTCATAAATTTTGAAGCACTATGGCAAAGAAAAATGATTGGAAGAATAGGGAGGGAGTTGTTTACTCAACAAACGACAATTATGAATATGAATTTGCTGGTAATGAAGAACAGGCCACGCTTCCGCCACAACAGCAAAACTTGAGAGCTCAACTTGACAAGAATGGACGAGCAGGAAAACAAGTAACGTTGGTTACAGGTTTTGTAGGAAAAGCGGATGATCTGGAATCACTCACTAAATTACTGAAGACGAAATGTGGCGTAGGTGGCTCTTCAAAAAATGGAGAAATTATTTTGCAGGGCGACTTGCGCGACAAGGTAGTTCAAGCACTTTTGAAGGAAGGGTACAAAGCGAAAAGGATTGGATAGTATTCATGCAACCCAAACCTACGGTCTGTGTCGACACAGACCATTAAAAAATAAAAACCCCAAGGCTATTAACCCTGGGGGACTCTCAATTTGCAAGCAGAGAGTACTTTCTTAGTAG
>DASYTA010000597.1:0-6504 GCA_036002745.1 Cyclobacteriaceae bacterium
CACTCCGCTGGATTCATCGGTTTTATTGGTGCTCCCGAAGATCAACGACTCAGGCTGATTAGGCAACGGCATTTTGTTCGCCACCATTTGATGGAAGAGATTGTACTGTGAAGCATCGCCTACTAAAATTCCGCCGAGCAATAATTTTCCATCGGATGAAATGTTAATTCTTTTATAAACGCCATTGCGACTGTCCTTCAATGTAATAGGAATGCTTCCTTCAGCTTCGCCAAAAGCATCACCAAAGCTCGCAACATCAACACCCAACAATTTCAGTTTGGTCGACATATCGAAACCTTTGAATGATTTGATTTGATCGTCGACAAGTTGTCGCACAACAACCTCAGCCATTTCATATCCGGGAGCTACTAATCCATACACCATGTTGTTATGAACTACTGCTTCACCAATAGCGAAAATATTTTCGTCATTGGTTTTCATGAAATCATCTACCAATATTCCGCCGCGTTGATGCACGTTTAATCCTGAAGCTTTGGCAAGTTCGTCGCGTGGGCGGATGCCAGCAGAAATCACAAGCATATCTGTCTTTAGTGAAGTTCCGTCAGAAAAAGTCAGCCCTTCGAGCTTTCCATTTCCATCAATTCTCGAAGTGGATTTGTTGGTGTGAATATGAATGCCGAGTTCTTTTAGTTTACTTACTAGGATTGCAGAGCCATCCTCATCAATTTGCCGAGGCATGAGTCGTTGAGCAAATTCAACAACATGTGTCTCCAACTTCAGATCAACCATCGCTTTTGCCGCTTCCAATCCTAACAGGCCCCCACCGATGACAGCCGCAGTTTTAGCTTTTGCTGCATAGGAGGTAATTTGAACGAGATCTTCAATAGTGCGGTAGACAAATACACCATTACGCTCAACACCTTCAATGTTGGGGACGAATGCTGAGGAACCAGTAGCAAGCACTAGAATATCGTAGTGATCTTTCTTACCTGAGTGGGTTTGAATACTTTTTTCGCTTCTGTCGATCCTGGTAACAAGTTCTCCAGTGTGCAATCTTATATTATTGTCTTCATACCACGAAGTAGGAGTGAGCAGAAGGTCTTCTGCCGAGGATCCAGAAAAAAAACTGCTGAGATGAACCCGATCGTAAGCTGGTCGAGGCTCTTCTCCATAGATGATTATTTCGAATTCAGTTGAGCGGGCAATTAGCTTTTCGCAAAACTTTAATCCCACCATTCCATTTCCTACTACGATGATTCTCATTGCAAACGTTTTAAGTAAGTCCTAATCAGTAATTAAGTAAAATTACGTAATTCAAATCAATTTGTAATCCTTTTTTACGTAAATTTACGTAAAATTATTTCTGACTATTATGAAACTGACTAAGCCTTCGTTATTGCTTGTGGGCGCTGGGCCCGGCGATCCTGACTTGATAACCATGAAAGGGTTACGTGCCATACGTAGCGCCAATGTTATTCTGTATGATGCTTGGGTATCTCCTGAATTACTCAAAGAGGCTTCTCAGAGTTGCAAGCTTGTTTATGTTGGGAAACGAAGAGCACACAAGGAATTTTCACAGATGGAAATCAATCAGCTTTTAGTGTTTTATGCTGAGCGTTATGCTCGTGTGGTAAGATTGAAAGGAGGAGACCCTTTTGTTTTTGGGAGAGGCCACGAAGAAATGGAGTATGCTGCAGCACATGGTGTATCTGTAGATGTAATCCCAGGAATATCGAGTTCATATTCTGCTCCCTCTTGTGCGGGCATTCCATTGACAACACGCGGGGTAAACGAAAGCTTTTGGGTAGTGACAGGAACCATATCTTCAGGAGGAATTTCAGAAGATTTGAACAAGGCAGCAGAAACGAATGCAACAATAATTGTACTGATGGGATTATCGCATCTTAAGGAAATAGCTGACTTGATTTCCTCAACGAGAGGACAACGAGAGCCTATGGCAGTGATCCAGCAAGCAACTCTGCCTACTCAGAAAGTAATAGTGGGCACTGCCGCTACAATTTATCAAAGGGCAACTGATGAAAACATTGTTTCGCCTGCTATTATTGTTATTGGCAAAGTTGTAGACTTGAGATTAACGATTGAGTCCAACCCGGATATTTTTGAAAAGGTACATGGTGGAAGAGGCTAAGTTTAAAAAAGCGATGGATGCTTTTGATCAATACAATTCAAAAGATCCTAATCAAGAAACTGCCAATGGGCAATCGCTGCCGAAAGAATTGTTGTATGCGCAAAGAATGACACGACGGTTATTGCTTTATGAACCTGATTCTTCAGAGTATTTGCAGTTAGCAGCTCGCAGTCAACATATTGGAAGATGGGAGATTGCGAGATCAGGTTATCCTATGGACAAGAAGGGTTACTTTCAATGGCGTAACAAACTGAAGGAACATCACGCCTTCATTGTAGAACACATTTTGAAAAACTGTGGCTATGATGGACTTACAATTGAGAAAGTGAAGGAACTTTTGATGAAAAAAAATTTGAACACTAACACCGACGCACAAGTATTAGAAGACGTCGTTTGCCTAGTGTTTTTAGAACATTACGTTGACGAATTTGCTGCGAAACACGAAGACGAGAAAGTAATAGACATTCTTCGCAAAACAATCAAAAAAATGTCAGCAAAAGTGATTCGATCGGTGGCCGAATTACCTTTGTCGGATAAAATTAAATCAATGATCGATGCAGCAGTTAACGGTTGAATATTTTCATTTTGAACAAGATTTCATGGAAGATAATATCCGCTGCATTCCCATGATTGTGCGCTTTAAGTTGGATGCCTGCGGGATAAAATTAAAATTGAAAGAATGGAGCAAGATGACCCTTGAAGAAAGGGAACAGTTGGCTCTTCTTCCAATTGATTCACATGCTGATCTGAATATTTACAAAACTTATGTTCAAGAATCAATTTACAGTCACACTGGTGAGAATGCTAGCTTACTTCCTGCAAACAACACCAGCAATTATTGGTCTTCAGCTGATGCTTTGCCCACCGTGTTGGTTGAAAAACTTGAGGAATCAAAAATGGATATCACCATTTCACAATGGAAAAATCTCAGTGTATTGCAGCGTTTCGCTTTGCTTAAATTGACGAGGCCTGGTCATGAAAACAAAAACTTCCCAAAGGCTATGAAAGAATTTGGACTCGCCTAGCTTAATTCAAGTTAATTCAAGTCTTCTTCTCTATTAAAATTTTTGAAATAGCTTTTCCATTCTTCGATGATGGAGATATATGATGTTTCTAATTTTTCCAAAGCGTGCATCATTGAATTATTTGACATTTCATTTTTCAGATGAGAAGTATAAATTTTGTTTAGCCCCCGAGATGAGTAAATCCCGCATAATGGCTGTACTCGCTCACCTTTAAAAACAACTGCCTCAGCTTTAGAAGAATTATAACATTCAATTAATTTTTTTAATACAATTTCATCCACGTTAATCATATCGCAGGCAGTCACCATCAAATCTTGATCAGGGTATTTAAGATGTACAGAGAGCAAGCCAAGCATCGGTCCTTGAACTTTTATGGTTGGATTGTCGACTACCAATTCACCTTCTCTAAAATAGATTAGATAGTTTTCGGCTTGACTTGGATTGATTGACAAAAAAGAAAGAACGGTGATCGAAGAGAATTTCTCTCTCACGATTTCAGCCCACATTTTTCCTTTGTCGCTCGAAGTAATGAGCCCTTTATCACTTCTCATCCTCGTGCTTTGTCCACCACAGAGTACAACTCCAAGCATCCTCAAATGTTTTGATCAAATATACGCTCAGTGAAAAAATATTTATCGCTTAAAAAATATTGCAAACGTTCGCAAAGGATGAATTCAAAACGATGTCATTAAGTCGTTGATTGAAAATTGAACAATAAATTACTGTGCGATTACACATTTTCCAAACAAAATTTACCTAACATCTGTTTTGTCAGAATTAAACTTTAGCAATTGTAGAAAAAGCTTCAAATTCATTGACACCGCAATCGTTTGCAAAAAAAATATGCATTAAATCGCTTGCGAAAGCGGGGGGGTTTCGTGACTTTTAGAACAAGATTACTTACCTCAACATAAGTGATCTCTACCTTAAAACAATCTTTCACCCTAAATCAAAATGTAAATGATGAAAATCTACAAGAATTGGGGGCCTTCATTGATGACTCAGCCAATGAAAACCTCAACGCAATCGCCTCCTGGGGCATCTCATACCTGGAGAATGAAGATGCTGAGTTCCGCGGTGCTATTTTTATTTGCACTTTCCATCCTCAACAGTTGCAAAACTGATGAGGCCGCTGCACCTGCCGCTTCGTCTTTCACCGTTGATAAAACGAGCGGAACTTTGGCAACAAAATTTAACTTCACCATCAATGAGGTAAAGGCTAACTCTGTTACATTATACCCTTATGGATTAGCCCAAGCAGCTTGGGGTACGGTTAACCTTACTTTTTCAGGTGGCACAGCAACTGTAAAAGACTTTCAATATAGCCAGGTAGGTACATTTGATGCTGTGGTGGTGACTAACAATAACACTACTGATCCCGATGGAAAAATTAGCATTAAGAATACTGTTTCTGCCGTAACCACGGTGACAATAACTAATAACAAGGCTAAATTCAGTAAGGTTGTTGTTGATAAAAGCACTTCCAGAAACACTCCACTGGATACAACAGCTAAGGCAGTTAAGGATACAATTCCCTTTGGCGTTGACATCACAAAGCTAAAAGTGGCATTTACTGCCGACCCATTTGCAGTTGTTACTGTCGGTAGCACTGTACAAACGTCAGGCGAAACAACGAATGATTTTACGAACTCTCTTACAACCCCTCTTGTCTACAATGTAAAATCGCAGGATGGTGTTGCTAGCACTAATTACACTGTGAAAGTATACCAAACACCAGTTGAAAAAAATACGGACATTTCATCACTTTCAGGGAATGTGACAAGCGTAAAATCCTATGGACCGGCTCCTGACACTAAGCAGAGAAAGGCTAGCGGATACGCAGATAATACAGGTAAAAAAGCAATTTTTTATCTACCCTACGGTTCACCTGCAGATTATGACTCCATTGAGGTGAGTTATGCAGTCGCTGGAAAATTCGCCGTTCTTAAATACGGTACAGAAAAGCCAGCCATGAAACAAGGGAGACGCCTTGATTTGTCAGGGAACAAAACCTTTGTTGTTGTTCCACAAGATTCAGCAGGAACTACCCCAAGTGCCACGTATACTACGTATGCCACAGTTGCTCCTAAACTTCTGCTAACTTTTCCCAACCTCCCAGTATCTGCGGCAACAACTGATGACTATAGCTTTAATATTGGCATCAACGTAATTTCAGGCACACCTCTTACCCAGGTTGTAAATTCCGCAGTAACTCTCCCAGCAGGGGTTACTTCCACTACTATGTGGACTCAGTCGACAGCAGACGGTAGTCCTGTTGTGTCATTTACTTCAGGCACCCCTGTAAATTTTACAAAGCCGGTTAAGTTTATAATCGATGTAACAGACCCTGTCGCCGGTAATTACAAAGTTACTTACCTAGTAACAGTCACTGGTCTCTAATCTTTAAATTGTAACTACATGAAAAATATATATAAACTATCAATGAGAATAGGGATGATGGTAGGCTTCTTAGCCTTCTCAACCGTTCTTCTTTGGGCCCAAGAGAGAGTCGTTACTGGCACAGTAACCGATGAAACCGGTTCTGCCATGCCAGGCGTTAATATTCTATTGAAAGGCACTGCACAAGGCACTGCATCGGATACCGAGGGTAAGTTTTCAATTACTATCCCTAATAATGATGCAGTTCTGGTTTTCAACTTTGTGGGCTATGGCTCATCAGAGATTATCGTTGGAGAGCGTACGGTTCTCAATACACAACTTACTCCTGATGTACAGACACTTACAGAGTTAGTTGTAACAGGTTATACATCACAACGCAAAGCAGATATTACCGGTGCTGTTGCAGTGGTTGATGCTGAGCAATTAAAGTCATTCAAATCAGCAAACGTGAGCCAGATGTTGAATGGCCGTGCTCCTGGTGTAACAGTATCTACTTCTGGTGCCCCTGGTGATGGATCAAACATTTTGATTCGTGGTGTAAACTCATTTGGTAGCAGTGATCCGCTGATTATTGTTGATGGCGTTCAGATCCAAGGTGATAAAGCTTTGAATGGAATTAACCCGAACGATATTGAAAGCATGCAAGTACTAAAGGATGCAGCCTCTGCTTCAATTTATGGAGCAAGAGCTGCTGCCGGAGTTATTGTGATCACTACTAAGCAGGGTAAATCTGGTAAAGTACAAGTGAATTATAACGGGTATTATGGATCACAGACTCCAGTTGGAGCATACAGCGATTTCTTAGTGAAAGATCCTTTGGCTTATGCGCAACAGTGGCATACTATAAAAAACCCTGGAACAGGAGTAAATGCTGATGGAACTACAGCAGGCACTTTCTATAACGGAGTTGGCGCTGCAGCGACACTCCCTGATGTATTTTATGCCCCGACAGATGCTAATGGCAAGACG
>DASYTA010000598.1:0-6504 GCA_036002745.1 Cyclobacteriaceae bacterium
GGAATTTACAGATCAACGATATCATTATTTTAAACAATGGGTTGACGTCCATTTGTTCCAAGTACCATTTAGTTTACGTTAATCTTTTTGATTTATTAAAAACAAAAGAAAATAAATTAGATACAGCATATACCTTTGATGGTATCCATTTGAACGGAAAGGGGTATCTCATTTGGAAAAAAGCAATTGAAAAATATATAGTGAATTAAGAACGTTAAAGTGATTAACCTCAACGAATCTTTCTGATCCACATTGCGATACGTTCCACACTTTCGAATCCAATCAATCTTACAATTTGCAGGTAATATTTTTTCAGAAAATTAGAACGAACATCCATTAATGGATAAACTTTCTCATGTCGCTTAAAAAAATCAACCGCCAATTTCTTATTCAAGCTCCAGAGTCCCCTTGAAAGTAAAAGGCACCACTCCATAAAAACCATTCTTCGTTGCTCGGTAAGCAGATTGTTTTCTTCCATAAAATTATACGCTTTCTCCATGATCTCAATCCTCGCGTGATAAGTGTTCATCGGATTCTTACGAGACACTGTATCACCAGACCATTGCCGATAATGGGTAAGTTGATTAAATTCCTTTACCCCAATCACCGACTTCCCTGCCTTTAATAATCGGAAATACAACTCATGTTCCTGACAGACTTTCTGCTCATTGTTCCATCCTCCCACATCAAGTAAAGCCTGACGATTAAAAAGAGGGCTGCTGGTTTGGGGAAGTTCCCAACTGACCAATGCTGCCCAAGGATCATCCGAATAAATTACTTCTTGTTTGTCGTATTCTCTTTGGTATCCCCTATCATATACAACCATGACAGCACCATACACCATATCGTGTCCAGAGTTTTTATCTATCCAGTTCATTTGCTCAGACAACTTTCCCTTGGCTAAGTAATCATCTGCATCTAGATATTGAATCCAGCCTCCGGTTGACTGAGACAAGAGTTCATTCCTCGTAAAATTTCCTCCTCTATTTTCGCGACAAGTCAATTTGATTGCTGAACCAAATCTTTTAAGAATGGTCGGACTTTGATCAGTTGAACCATCATCGATCACGATGATTTCTTTTTCTTTAAAATCTTGATCCAAAGCAGATCGTATAGCTTCTTCTATAAATTTCTCCGCGTTATAGCAAGGCACTAATATGCTGACTTTGCTCACTTAATGATATTTTGACTTTGCATGGTCTTCGGTTAAAAATATACAAATTTGCGTTTGTTGATTATTCCACTCTAATACCAAATTCACGGCTTTTAGGTTTATAAGTTAGGTCTGGGGAGCATGCAATTGTTTATTTTAATAATGACATCAAAAAAGTCCATAAGTTTTTCTGTGAGAGTTATTAGGCATAAATAAGGTACTTACCAATCTAATTCTTCTGAAGGGCGAGAACACTTTTCTTTATCCTTGGAATTACATCCCAAGCATATCCCAAGCCAAGCTTGTGAGGATAACGAACCATTCGGACCAATGACCGTAAGTCGATGTCTTTTTCAAAGACAATTTTGTAGTCCCGCTCCCTTATTAAATACTTTATTGAGGCTGCCGTTGAAAATAGTAGTGAATCGTGAACAGCAATTATGCCGTTCCTTTTTAGGACTTTATCCGAAAGAAAAACGTCTGTAACAGCCTGCCCAATGGTATGAGACCCATCAACAAAAATAAAATCAAATTCTTGTTTCTTTTGAAAACATTCATTAAGAAAATCCTCAGAATATCTTGGGTAAAAGGTTACCGCTTTCTCTAATCCTAATCTCTTAATTTCCAAAAGACCAGCATCCTTTGCACGAGTATGTTGGAAAGGATCTAATACGATATGCGGATCGGTCACTCCTATCGCAACTTTACCACCAGCAATGGCAACTGCAGACGCGCCCATAGCAAGGCCGATCTCTAAAGTTGACACGGGTTTAAACTTCTTCACTAAGCTTGACAGCGTCTCTGCTTCCACTTTCCTTAGGGAACTGAAAAAAATATCATGTTTGCTATTGTCGAAGCCAAGCTTGATATTTTCAGAATAAAAATCATCGATATAGTCTTTGGCGGCTTTGTTCATAAATTAGGAGTTTTATTTAAGGGTAAATGAAATAAAAATTCAAAGGTCAGAAAAACGTAACTAGTAGTATTCGGATCGAATGAGAATGGACATATCTTTTCATTTATTTTCTGAAATCAATCACCTCATATTCATAAATCCTTCTCCAATTAAACACACGTCCGTCCAGATACTTTTCCAGTGCCCGGCTGCATCCATTCCTGAACCGGTCATGTAACTCCACAATCAGTACATTGGGTTGTATATTTTCTTTCCGCATGTCATCCAGCACCTCCACCTCAGCTCCCTCAATGTCTAGTTTGATAATATCAGCGTGCCGTTTGTTCAGCAATTCAACGAGCGTAACAGACGTAACAGTACGTCTTCTATCAGACTGATCAATCAGGTTATAAGAATCCTTTCCATCGCTTTCTCCAAAAGTCACACCGTTGCTGTGATTCCAAAGAGCCGCTTTTATTGGTTTTATGTTTTCATATCCCGACGTATTTTGCACCAACATTTTGAAATTAGAATCTTCCATTTCAACCGAAATGACATCACTTTTAGGGAACCGATTCGCATAAAACACACTCACATAACCTACGTTTGCTCCTGCATCTATTATCAATCTCGGATCTTTAAAATTCTTAAATACAAGTTCCTGTCCAATTATTATTCGAAGGATCGGAAAGTCAGTTGTTCCTTGCCGATAAAAGAAAGGATGACGATACTTATTAATATCCAACCGTTTTATTAAGTCTCGATTTCGATTATTAATTACTATTCGTATCGCCCCCGCAAAACCAAACTCACGGGTGAAGGAAATAAAATTCCTAATAGCACTTCTTATATATCCCATAAGAAAAATTGTTGTCTTATTTTTCTTGTGATAATACGAATGGAGAGGATACGTTTTACTTTTTCGCGTCTACTTTTAATCCCAAGATAAAATGTACGGCTATCATTTTCACCTGTATTCAACATGTAAACGCATCCATAAAAAGGAAGTGGCTTTAAAGGCATTGGTTGAGTGTCAAAATAAGATTTAATTTTTGTGTGTCCATAGGTTACAATATAGCACTGCTCGGCAAGATCATTGGGATGTGTAGGCAATTGTCGACTTGGGCAAAACACTATACTGGAAGTGCCACAGATCAGATCAAATCGTTTGCGCTTATAAAGCCACGGAAAACCCCAGTCATACACTAGCCCACCATCAAAATACCAGCCAGGTTTGTAGTTAGTTGTCAACACAAAATCCACCAGCTGGTTATTTATGCGATCATCAGCATCCACTACCATATAATAGGCATCTGCCGAATTTCGATAATGGGCTAATCCAATGCGAACTTTCTTCCATTTGTCCGCCATGCGTGGCTGACCCCTTTCACTCGGAGTTGGTAAGTCGGTTAGCAACAGGTTAATTTTGGAATGCGGTACAAAGTCTAGTGGTGGTTCATTGCAAACTAAAGCCACCTCAAATTGCGAGTTCGTTTGAGCCAAAATAGATTTCAAAGTACGATTGCAAAGATCTGAAACGAGTTTCCAATTATCGGATACTTGAGGGCTTTGAAGGGGAACAATGAAACGAACCATAATCAGATATCCAAAATATTATTAGGTCTGTAAAAAATAGATGTACACTTATTGTTAAAGATACCGGGTGCAATACCCCAAAAGTCCAGCTTCTTGAAACCTTGCGAAAGGTAAAAGGAAACGGCATCGGCGTATCTTTCTCTTTCAGAATCGTCCAAAACTAAAACCCCTTTCTCCGATAACCATGGACGTGAATCAATTGCGCACTTCACACGCTCGCGTCCGTCAACAAAAATGATATCAAATTTCCTTTTTAGGTGAGTGGCCGCTTTCGTGTAGTCGTGATCTGTTCCCGTTCCAAGTTGCAAGAAGAGCAATTGTTCTTTGTACTGACTTGGTAAAAGATTTTTCACTTTATTAAACCAATCTCTATCATGCTCAATAGAAAAAATTTGGTTTGTACATTTATGCCAGAATAAAGTAGAGTTTCCGGATCCGAATTCAAGGATAGAAAAATCGCTGATTTTTTTTCCAACGAAAAAATCAATAAATGAATACGTGACCCAAGGAATGGGTTGACCATCCTTATCCACGCAAGTACGGTTCATAGTCGAATTAATCCAGCCCTTTTCGATTAAGAATCCACTATGACTGAAAGTTAGTAAAAGTTTTGAAGTGTCATTCACTATCCAGCTTGCGACCTTATTTCTGATTCGATTGAGTAAGTTCATCTTTTCTGCTCTTTTATCAATTTTCCAATTCCAGATCAAAATCAAACATGACCAAGCCTTGATTGGTCGGCATCATTTTTCCATTGCCGTAGCTATCTACATTGGTGACCTCAAAATCAAAAGCGCTCTGTATCCAATCCGCTATGTCTCCCTTATAGACGAGGAAAAGAGAAACATTAAACTGGCCAGGTCGCAGGTTTATATTTTTAATTTTAAAAACAAAAGAGAACACACTTTGATCTTCTATAATCGATTTATCAACAGGTCGCAGATCGGTACTTAACCATGTTACTTTCGTTTCAAGAATATCATTGATGCGCACATCCAACTTCAAAAAAGTACTATCCAAAGGCAATGCCGTTCGGTTTCTGCAAACAACATTAAGTTCTACATCGGCAAATGGGGTAATTACATTTCTTCGAGGCTGATTCATCTGTTGTATCCACGCATCGGAAAATTTTATCGTCTGATTTCCTTCTCTTTCCTTCCTGGTCTCCAGAGACTCGTCAGCAGTCGAAGCTTTGGAGTGTAGATAATGATTTACTGCATCATTAATAGAACCGGAATAAATTAATTTACCCTTATCAAGTACAATTCCTTTATTACAAAGTGCAAGTAGAGACGCCATGTTATGGCTTACAAACAGAACAGTGCGTTCGCCGGATTTTACGATATCATTCATTTTACCCAAGCACTTTTTCTGAAACTCAGCATCGCCTACGGCTAATACTTCATCAACCACAAGCACCTCCGGGTCAAGGTGGGCAGCCACGGCAAAGGCGAGCCGCACATACATACCTGATGAATATCGCTTTACAGGCGTATCCAGAAACTGTTCAACGCCGGCAAATGCAACAATCTCATCAAATTTTGACTTGATCTCTTCGCGGCTCATTCCAAGGATAGCTCCATTTAAAAAAATATTCTCACGACCAGTCAACTCTGGATGAAAACCAGTACCTACTTCCAGCAGACTCGCAATTCGTCCGTAAATATCAATCGTGCCAGCAGTAGGTTCGGTAATGCGACTAAGTACTTTTAGCAAAGTGCTTTTGCCTGCGCCATTGCGTCCTAATATTCCCAATGCATCACCACGCTTCACCTCAAAAGACAGGTCGTTAAGCGCCCAAAAGGATTCTACTGACTGAGAATAAAGTGACTTGCCGCCCAATATTCCCTTTATCTTTTTCGGGAGTTGCTTTGCAGTATCTACCATCGCATCCCTGAATGTGGAATACCTGTTTCGACTCAGTTGATGGCCAATCAAGTATTCTTTACTGAGGCCGTTGACCTTTATTATTGTATTTTCTTCCATTAAACGAGATCAGCAAATATTTTCTCTGTCCTTCTAAATTTTCGGTAACCCAATAGAAGAAAAATAAGAATGACTCCCATACCGAGAAAGAATCCTGGAAGATAAATTTCACCTTGTCCAATCAAGCACCACCGAAATCCATCTATAACTGCAACCATAGGATTCAAACTATATAAAAGTTTCCACTTCTCAGGGATGACAGAGCTACTGAAACCGACCGGAGAAACATAAAGACCAAACTGAACAATAAAAGGGATGACGTAACGAAAGTCCCGATACCGAACATTCAAAGCAGCAATCCAAAGGCTCGGGCCAATGCTGGCCAAGAGCGCCAGCACGATGAATAAAGGCAAAAAAATCACATTTACGCTTGGTACGAAACTATAGAATATAAAAATAGCTATCGACAAAATCATGCTGATCCCAAAATCTATGAGCGAGGTGATGATAGAAGACATTGGCACGACTAATCGCGGAAAATAGACTTTGCTTATTAAGTTCGCGTTGACTACTAGACTCATCGATGCTTCTCCTAGTGCTCCCGAAAATAACATCCAGGGTAGCATACCCGCCATGACCACGATAGCATATGGAGCATCGCCGTCCACCGGTAGCTTTGCCACTCGTCCAAATAGAAATACAAAAATCAACATAGTAAGAAGGGGACGAACAAAAGCCCAAAGAAAACCAAACAGAGTTTGTTTATATTTCACCGAAATATCGCGCCAGGCTAAGATCAAAAACAGCTCGCGGAATTGCCAAACGTCTTTCCAATAATTTTTAAATCCACTGTTAGGCGCTATCCGAATATGATACTTAACCATGTTAACAAATTAAACTTACCTATTGATCATAAAATCGCGCAAATATACGT
>DASYTA010000599.1:0-1563 GCA_036002745.1 Cyclobacteriaceae bacterium
TGGCAATGTGAAATCGAATACACTTGCAGGAAAAAGCCTGGTTCCAATTTTAACAGGCAACGCAACAGAAGTCAATCGCGGTGAGCCACTCTTTTGGGAGCGTGCAGGCAATCGTGCCGTGCGCAAAGGCAATTGGAAAATTGTTTCCACCTACCCTTCTTATAAATGGGAACTATATGATTTAAGTAAAGATCGTGGAGAGACAACTGATCTATCATCAAAATCTCCCGAGATTGTTGATCAATTGTCGAGTGAATATTTTAAATGGGCTGAAAAGACAGGTGTTGTTGATTATGATAAAATAAAACCTGCTCAACCCATGCAAATTCCTGGTTCAGCTACTCCACAAAGTAACAATTGACGCCTTAACGTTAATTTAATTCGAACCGAGAAGCTTGGCCATAGTGCCAAGCTTCTTATTTTTGTAACGATTTGAAATCGAGAGCCCTTCATATTGTCTCTTCCCTCTTCCTGATAGGCTCGCTGCTCTTTGCGCAGGTGGGTGTGAATTTCTTTCACAACAATCACGATGTACATCAGCTGAAGTCAGTCTCTGTTCCCTTAAAAGATGGAGCTGCAGGTGTTCAGAAACATGATGAGCATTGCAAAGTTTGTTCAGTCGATTTTTTTAATCACGCGTTCATCGCGTCAACCCTTTTAACTTTTGATCATCCCGTTTTCAATTCGCACGAAGTTCAACACAACTTCAGCTTTGAGCGGATCACCGTATCTTATTCTCAAGGCCGCGCCCCTCCTATTTCATTTATTTAAAAGCATTCTGCTTTTAAAAGCTTGACGTAAGTCATGCTTTCTGTCTATTCCTTCTACTTCTTTAGACTTTTCTAAAAATGAAATACATTACTTTATTATTTATAATATCCGCATTCAATCTACAAGCACAACATCTTATCAGTGGTATAACGAAGGATGCGGACACGCACCAAGTTCTGCCACACTGCGTAATTACAGTCTTGAACAGTTCAAATGGAATAATCTCTGATGATTATGGGAAATTTAAAATCGAGGCAAGCGCTGGTGATCAACTTATTTTTTCTTATGTGGGATACCAAAATGATACGCTTCAAATCGAAAATCAGAAAACAGAATATGAAATTCTACTGAAGTCAATTCCGTCTGCATTGGATGAAGTTGTGGTAACTGCCGTCGCTCGTACTGGATTGATTAAGGAGAATCCAATCTCCATCAGCAATGTAACTCCAAAAATGATCGAGCGATCAAACGAAAACAATATCATTGACGTGTTGGCTAAGAATACGCCAGGGCTCATTGCACTCAAGACCGGTCCGAATATTTCAAAGCCCTTCATTCGCGGTATGGGGTTCAATCGCGTGCTCACCTTGAATGATGGCGTGCGACAAGAAGGGCAACAATGGGGTGGCGAGCATGGATTGGAAATTGATAATTATAATATTGAAAGAGCTGAGGTTATCAAAGGACCAGCAAGTTTAGTTTATGGATCTGATGCATTAGCGGGAGTTGTAAGTTTGATACCATTCATACCAAAAGAAAATGATGGTATCATAAGAGGAAGATGGCTCTCAG
>DASYTA010000600.1:0-3369 GCA_036002745.1 Cyclobacteriaceae bacterium
CCGTTGCGACAAAGTGATTTTTGTCAGTTTAGTGCCGCCATCTTTTTATTTATAATTAACCAGAATGCTAAAGAGGAGAATTGCGGACAGAATGCTATTGACGAAATAGCATGTCTAAGCTAAGGCTGATTTGAACAACCTCTTAAAAAACAAAAAACCCAGAATGATCACATTCTGGGTTATTGATGTTAGGCTCAAGTCACAGGGCAAATTCGAAGTTGAACGCCTCGTTCAAAATCAAAATGCGATGCACGCTTGAATCACAAAGCCACTGAATTTGCCTCCGGCAAATGCACTGGTAGCTACATAATCGTGATAAGACTGGCTCGTGTATTCCACTGTGGCAAGAATATTTTTCGTCATGAACCATCCACCTCCAACATTCACTCTATCTACTGATACTTTGTTAGTTTGTTGGCCCGGTAATTGCCCTGATACCGTGTTGTATCGTGCGCCAACATAAAGGTTTTCGTGACTTCCAAACCGATAGAGCAGTTCGCCAGCCAATTGTGTCCAAGTTCTGTTATCTGAGAATGCAGCATCGGCAACTTTATCGCGTCCTGAAGTAGTTTCGTACACTCCAAAAAATTCCAACCCTTTGAACTTCACAAACGGGTTGATCATAATAGATGTCATGTAAGTCTTTAAACCTGGATTAATCCTTCCACTAAAATCGTTGGTGGCAGCACCTTTTACATCCATCACTTTAAAGTAGCGCGATCCGGCGCGATCGCCTCCATAGAGATACGTGGTGCTTGTATTGCTCACGGTGTATATTGAACCTGTTAATCGTAAACGCAAATCTTGATTTAGTTGTTTGTCATAACCAAGCTTGGCAAGAAATGCTCCGGCGGTGGCTGTATCCGCTACGCTTTGATTTAATCTTCCGTTAGTAACGCTTATCATTCCCATAAAACCTTTGTCCTGGTAGTACACCTCACCACCTACCTCTGTAGTGAAAGAATCCATGATGTAACCTTCTACAAAAGGATTGTACAACGCATGGGCATTGTCTGACCGACGGAAGTGTGTGTCGCCATAGTTGTTTTCCATCTGACCAATTCTAATCGTTACTTTTTTCATTAGATCTTTTAGAAAATCTTTTTTGATAAAATCCAATTTGTCGATTTGAATGTAGCCTCCTTTCACGTACGTCTCCGTGTGGTGCCGCGAAGAGAGGTAAAGTCGAACGTTCATGCGCACACCATCGGCTAATTGTACATCAAGATCAAGATTGGCAGATGGCAAATTGAAATTAGTTACAAGGGGTACCAGGTTATTCAAATCGTTTTGATGGTCGAGGCCTTGATACTGTATGGCAAACGCGCCACCGATGCGCACCTTCAGTCCATCAAATTTTACACTGTCGTTTTTACTAGTTTCGTAAACATTGATACCTCGCTGATCGTATTGCCGGAAGTATTGCATAGCAGGCTGCTGCGCGAATACAACAGTAGTAACACAAACTAAAGCAACAACAAAGACATAGGTAATTTTTCTTATCATATTTGGGTTGGGTTTGATTGCTTACTTACGGTGTTACTACCAATTCAAAGAGAACAGTAACTTTTTCTCCCACTTTAATTGTACCCATCACTGCTTTGGGAGGAGTCATTCCATAATCTTTCATGTTGATGGCCTGCGAACCGCTGAGATGAACAGCGCCATCGGGCAATACCTTGGCGTCTATATGCATCACAATAGGTTTAGTTACTCCCGCCATCGTGAGCGTTCCATTTGCAGTTATTTTATTACTAACAACGGTTGCACTTGTTAATTTAAAAGTGATCGTTGGATTCTTGTCTGATTTAAAAGCTTCGTACGTCTTATCGTCCATCGTGCCTCCTTTTTCACTTTTAATAGACTCTACTGGAATAGTAACGTTGACATTTTGAACCGCTTTCACATTTGCTCCTTCAACGGTTAATTGTCCCGACCACTCGAGCTTCGTTATGGCCGATGACCAATCGTGAAGTGTTGAGGTGCCATCAGCTGAAGCCTTGTAGGACTTGAGTGAATAAGCCTTTTGGCTAAAGGAATAAGATGTAACGAAAAGGACCAAGCTTAACGCAACACAGATTTTTTTGGAATAGGTCATCATATCGCTTTTGATTTTTATTAGTTAACTAAATTTAAAAAATTTATCCTTAACCACCGCAGCTGGAACATTACTAAATCTTGAAGAGGTTATGACACCAATGAAATAATGGCTTGGCGGGATTGATCTCGCAATCCTTACTCTTCTCTTTTTTGGCTTTCTCCTGGTCTTTGATGTATCATGACGATTGTCAACTTAGAAAATGATGTATCTTTTGAAAAAAGTAGGCGAAAGAATCATAACTTGAGGTAAAAGAAAAAAGCCATGATCTCAGTAACAAGCACAACCAAAAATTACATTCTGCAGCCTGCTTTAATTAAGAAACACAAGAAAACGCTCTCTTGGATGTCATCGATTACACTATGGAAAAGCGAATTACACTTTTTTCAAAAAGTGCTTGATGACAATGCTTCTTCATTCACGAAGTTGGCCGACAAAAAGAAAATAGATCATTTCCAGAATTTGTTCATTTATTATAGTGGAGAAGTGATTGACGGCCTTCGTTCAAAATTACGCAAGCATGAAGCTCAAATCGCATCAATTCTAAAAACAAAGGACGAAGTGCACACACAATATTTTCTAGAACATGATTCTTTGATGGATGAGCTAGAAACATTCGCGAAAAGTTATAAAGAGCTTAAGACCAGTTTTGTAAAGTTTATCGCAAAGAAGAATAAGAAAAAGTAGTAGTAGTTAAATAGGTCATAAAAATTTTATTATGAAGACCCAAATACAATCTCTCGGCTTTGATGCCAATCGTGATCTATTAAACCTAATCGACAAAAAGTTGGAGAAAATAGGTCAACTCAGTGACCGCATACTTGAAGGCAAAGTGGTACTAAAGATTGATAAGTCTGATACGAGGGAAAACAAAATATGTGAGATACGACTTGCCATTCCAGGGAATGATCTCTTTGCAAAAAAAATGGCTGAAAGCTTCGAGCAAGCTGTCGATCAGGTGATGCATGCCCTCGAAAAACAAGTTCACGACTGGAAAACAAAATTGCATGATCGCCAGGTGAAGATTGTAAAAGAGTAGTTTGATTAAACTATTCCGTTTCTGTTCCCAGCAAGATTGAAAGAGTTTTCATTTTAGGGTGCTGATCCGCTATCAATTTTGCTATACCGAGAAACGGCACAAACAGGATCATGCCGGCCAGTCCCCACAGCAGACCTCCTAAAATTATAACGGTCAATGTAGCAAGCGTGTTTATCTTCAGTCGATTGCTTACAGCCATCGGGAAAATGATGTTCGCTTCCAGGTATTGAAC
>DASYTA010000601.1:0-7118 GCA_036002745.1 Cyclobacteriaceae bacterium
TGATAGTTGGAGCCACTTCTTCGTTGCGATCCAATTTGAATTATTTTTTTTGACTCTTTAATTGCTTTCAGCGCCGCGCGATTGTCTTCCATTGTTTCGGCAAACGGTTTTTCAACGTAAGCATCGCAGTTGGCCTTCACGGCCTCAATAGCGTGAAGTGCATGTTGAAAATCTGAAGTGCTAATGAAAACTGCATCTACACCTTTGCCCGCGTATAACTCATCATTGTTTTTGTAGCCAGTAATATCATGACTAAACTTTTCTTTAAGATAAGCCTGACCTTCTTCTCTGCGAATCTTCCAGATGTCGGAAACGGCAACAATATCAAAATTCAATTCTTTGTAATGATTGAGATAGGCGGGGAGCAATGAGAATTTAAACCTATCCGAAAAGCCAACCACGCCTATACGCACGCGATCATTGGAACCTAAAATGCGCGCATAACTTTTTGCGCTGAATCCCATGGCGCCGATATATGCTCCTGCGGTAGCCAACGTAGAACGCTTAATAAATTCTTTTCTGTTCATATGAGTTGGTTGAGGTCAATTCAAGAATTACTTTACTTCCTGAAAAATAGTAAATGCAACCCAACTTAGCGAATGCTAAATTATGCCTGGCTGAAGATTACCATGAAAGGTAAAATGGTGGAAATTGATCTGTTCGATGTAATTAAATGGAAATCCGAATAGTCACTCGAGTTCCTTTCGGACCTTCCGCATCGTTCAGATCTTCTATGCTGAAGGCGGCTAAATTCTGACTATTGATAAGTTTTAATCGCTCTTCTGTAAGTTTTACTCCCATCGATTTATGAGATGGAAAATTTCGTTGCCGTAATTTCATAGCGGCCTCCCGGCCAACTCCATCATCTTCGATTTCAAAGATGACTGCTTCATCATCTTCTTTTATTCGGATAGATAAGGTGCCTTTCTCATTTTTATTATAGAGGCCATGCAAAATTGCATTTTCTACGTAGGGTTGAATCAACAATGACGGTATTTCAATATTATCAATGTCCACATGATCAATTACCTCAATATTGTAATCAAACTTGTTTTCAAATCGTATCATTTCAAGATTGATATAATTCTTCAACATTTCAATTTCATCAGACAGTGTGATTTTGTTGCTGACTGAATGTGTTAAAATACTTCTTACAAGCTTAGAGAACGTAGATAGGTAATTAATGGCATTGAGCCGATCATTTTTGGCGATGTAGTATTGGATGGCGTTGAGCACGTTGAAAATAAAATGCGGGCTCATCACCGAGCGAAGCGCCGTCAGTTTTAACTCTGCAACTTTCTTGTTGGCGCCTGCAAGTTCCTCGTCATGAGTTTTTCTTTCTGTGATGTCCTCAGCAAATACACTAATACCAATTATATGTGCCCCCTCTATTATTGGATTGAGAGAATATTGGAAATCAATGCCAGCACGGTGTTCCTCGAATTTAAACTTTTCACCAGCCAATACTCGGATAAAATAGGATTCCCATTTTTTTTCTAGTTCAATAGTCTCCTTTATTGCTGGTGCACCAAACATTTTTGAACCAGGTTGTACTTCAATACCATATTGACTTTTCATGTATTCAGCAAATGGCAAATTGAATGAAAGCAGGTTGAATTGACGGTCGACAGACCAAATGAATATTTCTGTATTGTTTATAGTTGCGTGTAAATTAGCTTCTGCCTTGTCCAGTTCTTCAGCTTCGTGCATATGTGCAAAGTGTGCGCGAAGCATCTCAGCAATCATATTGATGAGGTTCCGTTCCTCGGCAAGAAATGGCCCTTCAATTTCTTGCTTTTGATCTTCCAAGTAAACTATTTCAACCAAACCTCTTCCGTTTCCGGCCACGTCAAACCATTGGCTTTGACCTGATACGCCTTTAGTAAAATTTTTTGTTTGAAATCGCTGGTCACCTATAGTTATACTTGCTGCTGTTATTTCAGGGTACTGCCAACCGGTGGGTAAAATCTCGACCAACTCTTGAATCACTTCAGTAACTTGCTTCTTTTCTTGTTGAAGGATTTGACTGCCCTTATATAACGTGGTCAGTTCCTTCATTCGCTCATTGAGAGAATACCGAGCAGCCTCTTTTTCCTGCTCCATTTTTTTTCTACTAGAGATGTCTTTGATAACTGACGCAAAATATTTTTCTCCACCAATTTCCATCTGGCGACTAGCGATATGAACATAAATATCTTTACCGTCCTTTCTCCTCCATAAGCATTCCGACTCGACTTTGCCATGGAGAGCGTATTGCTCAAAAAATTGTTGGCGGTCCTCATCGTTGACAAAAAAAGTAAATTCAGTTGAAGCCTTGCCAAGGAGTTCTTCCCTTCGATAACCCATGACCGAAGTCGCCTTGTCATTAATATCATAAATGACAAGATCGCTCTCACGAGTGATCACCATTAAATCCGGGCTTTGCTGAAAAATCTTTGCAAACTTATGCTCGGAGGCCCTTAGGCGTTCTTCCGCTTGTCGGCGTATTACTTTGTTTTTTCTCTCCAGCTCAGCAAGTAGACTTTCATTAAGCTCCTCATTTTTTTGCACTAGATTTTTGAGGGAATAGGTACTAAATCCAATAACTAGAAAAGCCACAAATGCTCGCATGTTATTGAAGCTATACGACTCATCTTTTAAACCTACTTGATAGTAACCAATTCCGAGGTAGTTCAAAATTGGATCAAAGAGAAGTATTGGCAGCAAAGATCCAAGAATACCTATCGTCAACAGTTTTTTATTCTTGAGATCGAAGATTAAAAATGGAATAGCGCTAAACCCCAAGAGCAGAAGTCTCAGACCCGCATAGTTGGATGATTCAGGTACGCCCTTTAATCCCACATGAGAAGCATAGAGTTGAAAAAGATTCGGAATCCAACACAGTAAAATTCTGCTGATGTTAGTAAAACCAAAATAATTTAAAAGAATTGGCAATAAAAAAAATGCAGACCCCTCCAGTAATGAAATAGACACAAAGCTATCAAAAAGATATCGTCCGATTAGAAGTAGAGAAGTGGTTGCTGCTGTAACGAGAGAAATGTAGTTCGAAAGAATAATATTTCTCTTTTCTGATTTTCTTTCAGCATAAGAAATTCCTGAATCACTTATTCTTCGTAAAAGAGACATTATATTTTACTGATAATTGGGTAGAAATATAAGTACAATTTACTTTGCAACTTATCAAAATGTTCCGAACTCAGCAGTTTACAGGTAAGACTGTTCTTTGGTTAGCAATTTTTCATGTTCCTTTTCGAGATTATTTGGCATCTGAACTGCTCGTTTCACCGCAGGGTAAATATGAGAGTTGAGATAAATGCTCGTCGAGTTTGTTGGTTCGTTCAGTCATCATATCAATCAAAGATTCAAGTTCATCGTTATTTTTTCTTTCTTTGATGAGATTGACTAGGCTACGTAAGGAGGTTAGCGGATCAAGAAGATTCTTTAAGTGTAATTGCTTATTGATATTGTCATGTTTATCGAGGTTTTTAATCTTGAGGGCGATCAACCCGTTCAGATCACTAATCAATCCCATATAGAATCCTGTTAAAGAAACCGAAATCCAGTTATTGCCCTTAGTGAGCATCCGTCCGCGTTTTTCACAAAAATAGCCGGCTGCAAGATTACTCTTTAACAACGTGAATAACTCTTCATTACCGCCAGATAAAAAGTTGATAGGCTTATTCTTCAGTTCGTCATTCGTATATCCTGTATAGTCAAGCACGTTTTCGCTGGCTGCAATAATTTTATAATCTTCATCCAGCACAATAGTGTCCACTAGTATTGAAGGTAGCACTTGTTGTATTGCTTGCTCTGAAATTAAAATAGACGAAATATCTTTCTGTGAACTCATAAATAGTCTTCCCTAGTTAAATAAAAGAACAAGGCTATAGGTTTAAACTCAAGCTGGCAATTAAGATTGAGTAGGTGGGTACGGTTGGCGAGTAAGTGGGAAGATTAATCCCTTGCACCAATACGAGATAGGAATGCTTCTTTTTTGCGCTTGGAAACATCCAAGGATTTATCGTTGTTCATGATAACATACCCGCCTTCTCCACGCACGTATTTTTTAATAGCGTTGAGATTGATCAAAGTGGAGTGATGTACCCTAAAAAAATCCTGGTCAGCCAATAGATCTTCATATTCTTTTAACGTGCGACTTACAATGTATTTTTTGCCGTCCTCCATCGTGATTTCTGTATAGTTACTTGACGCTTCGCAATAGAGAATATTTTTCACCTTAACAAAAATTAACCCATCTACTGTGGGTAATGCAAGTTTAAAATTTCCGGAGGATTCTGAACGAATGTTTTGCATTAGTTGCTGGAGACGTTCTGTAATGCCGCTTCCTATTTTTTTTTCCAGCTTTCCAAGGGCGCGCTTTAGTTCTTCAATATCAATGGGCTTCAGCAAATAGTCTACAGCCGAAAACTTAAAAGCTTTAATAGCATATTCCGAATAGGCAGTTGTGAAGATGACATTGAAATCGAAATGTTTCAGTCTAGTAAGCAAATCAAAACCGGTTTCACGTTGCAGTTGAATATCGAGAAAAACGACATCCGGATTAAGTCTTTGTATAGCTTCTATCGATTCATCTACGTTTTGGCACGTTGCAACAACTTCTACTCCTTCACAGAAATCCTCAAGCAATATCTTAAGGCTTTCTCTGCTCTTTAACTCGTCGTCTACTACAATGCCTCTAATCATAATTAATAATAATGAGTTTAAGTTTTCAGAATCTGTAATTGAACTAAAGCTAAATTTAATTTTTCCTAATGGATAAACATAATGCTCCGTAACTTATTATTGAACAACAATTTATGTGGATTGATCAAAATTAAAACATTAATATATTTTTGGATTTTATCGATTTTGTGCTTTCTCCGCCCGCTAACATTTCCATTCCACCTGCTCATTCTCACTGTCTCACTTGCAGCGGCTAGTCTACTTTTGAATTTTGGATTTAAGTAAACGATAGATGGTCCCGACCTGAATGGGGCATTATGAATAAAAGCAATATAGACATCAGACTGGCAAGTGTTTCTACCATTGACATCAAGCATAGGATTGGTTCCATTTTCGCTGATTCTGCTGTGCTTGATGTTCAATTCAATTTTGTTTCGATAAGCCCAAATATTTCCGAAGCAATAGGTTACACAAGTGATGAACTACTTGGCAAGCACATCTCAATATTTTTGACCACTTATCGCTTAATAGATACTCTGGAGGAATGCCTTCAATATGGTTCTTTTGAAGAAAAACGATTTGAACTGCTTTGTAAGGGTGGTGAAACCATCCGATTTAGCCTTTCAGCAATATACCTTGGCCATAGGGCTGATATCAACGGATTGATAGTTCTTCGATTTAAAAATCAAGATGAAGTCAATCGTATAAGCGAGAAGCTAATTGCCAAAACGGAGGAACTAGATGATTTTATTTATAACTCTGCGCACTCCTTACGCGGTCCTTTAGCTACATTAAAGGGTTTGATAAACCTGGCAGGAATTATCAAGAATCCGGAGGAAAGAGATTTTCTGTTTCAGCAAATGAATGTTTTTTCGGAAAGGTTGGATGAAACACTTCATCAACTTATCTTTTTTGCTGAATCTGATAAAATGCCGGAATATGTTTCTGAAAATCTTAGCATTGGCAATATATTTCAATCATTAGCAAAAGACATTCTTGAAGCAAGTATTGACTTTCCCGTTCATTTCTCCTGCCCAGTGCTAAACCAGGAGGAGACACTTGAAAATGGTGGAGTTGTTCTTTCTATGTTGAAAAACATGGCACTTTTCTTCTGCCAACAACCTAAAACGGAGAAGAACTCGTTAGTATTGGACGCTCATTTCGGATCAAGCGCAACCGAAATCATGATTCGTTCGAAGGGATTTGCCTTTAACGACATGCTCATCGAGAAATTAAGAAATGTAAATTTTGGTTATTCCGAGATTCTTAAATTTCCAGAATTGGTTAATTATTACGCAGCCAAAAAAATTATGTACAAATTGAATGGAACAGTTCAGTTTATGCACCTTGCCTCCTGCGAAATAGTTGTTCTCATGACCATTCCGCGAGATACTCGGCTGGTGCTGTTCTAACAGATTCCCACTTACTCAATTCTTTCTCCCACCTAATCATTCGCCCTGTCAGTCGGATAATGCTCAATATACTTTTGGTTCATAAACAAAAAGACATGAAAACAAAAGGACTACTACTCAAGAATTTTATCCGAAACTTTCTCTTTCAACCGTTTGCGTTTGCTATGATCATTTCTTCTCCTTCAATTCTGTTTGGGCAGGAAAAGACAGAAGAAAAGAATCCCGCTTCAACCAGCATCCATTATCAAGCGACTACCGTGTCACAATGGGCAGGAAATTTTAATTCACCTTATGTTGGTTCTCAGTCATTTTTGCCGCAACAAAATGGCATGACGATTTCAGCTACCTATTTCTATGCTCACAAATTATCTAAGAATACGGAGTTTGTTGTTAATCCAGAGATGGCTGGTGGTGCTGGTCTTTCTGGAGTTTATGGTATTGGAAGTTTTACAAATGCTGAAGCGATGCGTACGGGGCAGAAGGCACCATTTGTTTATGTTGCTCGTGCATTTGTTAAACATAATTTTCCTCTTTCATCTGAAATGGTATGGCAAGATGACGCGGCTAACACAGTTGCCGGATACATTCCTAAAGAAAGATTATCCCTTATCGTCGGAAAATTTGCGCTTACAGATTATTTTGATGGAAATTCTATAAGCCATGATGGACGCACTCAATTTTTTAACTGGTCTATCGGCACGCAAGGTGCTTATGATTTTGCTGCAGATAATAAAGCTTATACACAAGGTATCCTTGCTGAAGTGGTAAAAGAAAAATGGAAGTTAAGATATGCAATAACTCAACTTTCTCTTGTTCCCAACGGACTTGAATTCAATTATAATGTAACACAGGCTTTTCACCAGGTTATCGAATTAGAAAAACCGATAAGTATTGTAGCAGGAAGACCCGGTGTGATTAGGGCATTGTTTTATGCAACTGCAAATAAGTACGGTGTTTTCACCGAAGCAATGACAGAAGGTATTGCTAAGCCCTTTGATAGCTTACGAAATAATGTGCATTTTA
>DASYTA010000602.1:0-4439 GCA_036002745.1 Cyclobacteriaceae bacterium
TTGAGAGATAGATTTTTGCATAATTTGTTTTTCATCTCCTTGACAACTACTTCTCATGTATGCAAAATGATTCTTATCAACCAGGCCCCAATGAAGTTTACAGAGAGGAATATTTAAAAAGGCGTAGAGAAAAAGAACTCCAAAAGAAGAGGAATAATGAAATCCGTAGAAAGAGAGTACTGAAGGTCAACAAAGCAATCGCATGCTTGACCTTTCTTTTTTCATTAGTTGCTCTTAGTGATTTTATTCTTCCTTCAATTCAGTTTCAAGAAGAGGCAATCTATATCTATTCCAATTTTGTAAGGACATCCACTTGGCGCCGGAGCGGATATCGGGACTATTATTGCGACACGGAAAACTGGCGATTGCAAATTCCAGAAGAGTTTTTCGCGAAACACAGTGAGGATGAAAAATGTATCGTGGTTATTTCAATTACTCCAATTCTTGATTTGCCCAAATCTATTTCAGAAAAATCAACGCCACAGTTCACTTATTCAATGCCTGCTAATAAATACATAATTATATTTTCACTCCTATTATTTGCAACCAGTCTCGTCCTTTTAATTTTTCGAACTTACAGTGAACCACTCTATAGTTTCAGTTATGGAATTTATGTGTGGCTTGGCTTAGTGCTAATTAATATTTTTTAAGACTAGCAGATAACGAAGTATCAATTCGGCATTACTTTAACCTTTCTCTTCCACCGGCTTCATATTTTTCTTTAAGCTAAATCGGGCCCATACAGTACTTACTAAAGTGAGCACCGCGCCAAGCAACATTGCAGCACCAGGAAAATAAATCGGTGCATTGGGTTCAGTGAAATAAGAAAACAAGCCGTTCATAATTGGCGGTCCGATAACAGATGCAGCACTCATCATGCTGGTAAACCCACCTTGCAATTCACCTTGCTCGTTAGGCGGTAAAATCGTGGACATGATTCCTTGCAAAGCTGGACCCGCAATTCCGCCAAGACAATAAACTACGGTGAATGCATACATCATCCAACCTTCTGTAGCAAACGCATACAACAAAAAGCCGAGTGCGTATAATCCCAAGCCAACATACACGCTACGTTGTTGACCGAGTTTCGGAATAATTAATCTTATCAATCCTCCTTGCACAATGGCGAATACGAGTCCAACCACTCCAAGTGAAATCCCTATCAGTCGTGGAGTCCATTGAAATTTTTCAATGGTATAATATGACCAATTGCTTTGCACTGCATGCGCCGAGATATAGACAAGAGCAAGAGATACAAAAAGTCCGGCCACCACTTTAAAGCGAAACAGACTTTTGAATGTGCCAATAGGGTTGGCTCGCGCCCAGGTAAACGCTCTTCGATTTTCTTTTGTGAGAGACTCGGGCAAAATAAAATAGCCATACAAAAAATTCAGAAAGGCAAGTCCGGCTGCTGCAAAGAAAGGAACTCGCGAGCCAAAACCCCCAAGCAATCCGCCAATCACCGGCCCGATAATAAAACCAAGACCAAAGGCTGCACCGATCATTCCAAAATTCTGCGCTTTCTTTTCAGGAGTACTAATGTCTGCAATGTAAGCTCCTGCTGTGCTAAAGCTTGCGCCCATTACACCTGCAATCACTCGCCCTAAAAACAACCACCCGATTGTTGGAGCAAATCCTTGAAATAAAAAGTCAATTCCAAATCCTAATAATGAACCAAGTAATACCGGTCTCCTACCATAGCGATCACTAAGTCCGCCGACAATGGGCGCGCAAAAAAATTGCGTGATGGCATAAGCTGTGATTAGCCATCCTCCGTAAGTAGCCGCAGCACTCACGCTTGATAACCCGTTGCCTTCTCCTAATAATTCGCGAACAAGATTCGGCATAACCGGGATAATAATGCCCCATCCCGTAACATCTAATAATAGAGTGATAAAGATGAACCAAACAGCAGGACGTTTCGCAGACATAATGAAAATTTGCGTGAAAATACTAAGGAAAGAGTTATCAGTTAATAGTTAATCGCTATTAGTTTATGGGCGGCCTTAGATCAGAATAACAAACAACCATCCTGGGTTTACTTATAACTTTTAACTAATAACTTTAATGAAGTGTAACCTTTCATTAACCGTCCGGTAACTAACTCGAATTTTGAAACCTTCGCCCTTGACCACAGACGAACAGATCATGGAAGCCGTGAAAAACGGTGAGCTTCAGCAGGCTTCGGTGCTGTTTGACCGGTACAATAAGCGGATCTTCAATTTTCTGCGGCAACTGACCAACGACAGCATGTTGGCCGAAGACCTGGCGCAAAATGTATTTCTGCGGTTGATCAAATACCGAAACAGCTATCGCGAAGGCAACCGGTTTCAATCGTGGATCTACCAAATGGCGCGCAATGTTTTTGCCGATCATTATCAATCGAACAAAAACAAATCAGGAAGCCACATTGATGTTGAAAAAATGAGCGATCATATTTCAGATACTGAAGATAACCTGGACGAACGCGAACAATTGCTTCATCGCTCGCTGGCCAAATTGAGCGATGAGCACCGCGAGCTCCTGGTACTCACACGCTTTCAGCATCTGAAATATGAGGAAGTAGCCGCGATCATGGACACGACGGTGGCCAACATCAAAGTGAAAGTGCATCGCGCCATTGGAAAGCTGAGAGAATATTATTTTGAATTGGAAAAAAGTTAACGCTATGGAAAAGGAAAAATTGGAAAGCCTGTTGATCGATTACATCGATGGCAATCTTAATGATGCCGAGCGGGCAGTGGTGGAGAAAGAATTGCAAAACGAAAGTACGTCAAAACTTTATAGCCAGTTGAAAGAAGTGATGGACATGATGGATAGTTCTAAAGCAAAAGTTCCAGGTGTATCGATGAAACAGAATTTTGAAAAAGCATTGCAAGCAGAGATTTCAAAATCAGAGTCAAATCAATGGTCTGTGTCGACACAGACCACGGGTAAGGCCGAGAAGCAAATTTTCTTACAGCCTTGGATATTGCGAGTAGCAGCTGCAATTGTGTTGGTGATTGTTGGTGTTGTAATTGGTGACAAAATCAACACTAATCGTCAACATGCGATAGCCATTGCGAAGCTGCAAGAAGAAGTGGAGAACAATAAGCGGATGATGCTCTCGATGTTGGAAAATCAACAATCGGCAAGTCAGCGAGTAATGGGCGCCACCGTAGCGTACGAACTACCAAAAGCTGATGATGAAATTGTCAACGCCTTATCCAAAACGTTGAATGAAGATCCCAACACCAACGTGCGGCTCGCCGCGCTCGAGGCTTTAGGAAAATTCTATCAACAAGAACATGTACGCAAAACGTTGGTCACCTCGCTCAGTACTCAAAAAGATCCTGTCGTGCAGATTGCGCTCATCCGCCTGCTCGTGCAGATGAAGGAAAAACAAATTGTAAATGAATTAGAAAAAATCACACGCGATGGCCGAGTGATGAAAGCAGTAAAAGATGAAGCTCACTCGGGAATTCTAAAACTTTCGTGAGAACAAAAATTGAAACAAAAAACATTAAATAAATAAGTCATGAAAAAGTTAGTATTAGTAGTTGGAATAGTAATAGCCACAATCTGTGTATCCGTTGCGCAAGAATTTAAGATCGCGAAGAACACAGGTCGTTTGGAAATTTATATCGGTCGTGTAACGGTGGAAGGATCAACAGGAAATGAAATTATTTTCACATCCAATGATCATAAAGACAGAGATGAAGACGACCGTTCAAAAGGCCTGCGCGCCATCAGCGGCTCAGGTTTGGAAGACAACACCGGTCTTGGCATCAACGTTACCGACAAGGGCAATGTAGTAGAAGTTCGTCAGTTGAAAAAAATGAATTCACCTAACGTAAAAATTCAGGTGCCAAAAGGAGTGATTGTTTACTACCAACATGAATCACAATACGGTGGCGAAGCAAAATTCAAAAACCTGGAAAATGAAATCGAGATATCAGCGAATTATAATAGTGTTGAATTGGAAAACATAACAGGGCCTGTGACTGCGAAAAGTGTGTACGGTCACGTGGAAGCTGATTTCAATGCTAATGTGAAAGGACCGATCTCCATTGTTTCAGTGTACGGTTATGTTGATGTAACACTACCCGTAACGATTAAAGCTGATCTGAAGATGACAACATCTTACGGAGAACTTTTTGCTGCACCCGACTTCAAAATCGAATATGAAAAGCAAGGAGATATGATTCGTTATGACGATCGCGTAAACGGAAAATTGAACGGTGGAGGTATGAAAGTTGACCTCAACTCAAGCTACGGGAAAGTTTATCTGAGAAAGAAATAGGCAAATACAAGTTACGAGTTGTTGGTCGCGAGTTGTGAGTACAGAACTCATTGCTCGCGGCTCGTAGCTCGAAACGTTAAAATCAAAAGACTATGAAAACAATTTTGCCTTTAGTATTCATCTCGTTGATCATAAGTTCAGCCACAGCTCAAACTCC
>DASYTA010000603.1:0-3796 GCA_036002745.1 Cyclobacteriaceae bacterium
GAGCTTTTCGATATTATTAAAGTCAGGGAACTGAAAACATATAACCAAGTTCTTGATTCACATGGTAAGGGAGATGGCTGCGAAATTTGCAAGCCTGCTGTTGCCTCTTTGCTTGCAAGTATTTGGAATGAACCCATTGTCCATCAATCCACCATTCAAGATACCAACGACCGGTATTTGGCAAACATTCAAAAAGGAGGTTCTTATTCAGTGGTTCCCCGAATTGCTGGCGGAGAAATTACTCCAGAAAAATTAATGGCCATCGGTCGCATCGCTCAAAAATATAATCTCTACACTAAGATCACCGGTGGTCAGCGCATCGACATGTTTGGCGCGCGCATGGATGATCTTCCAGATATCTGGACTGAACTAATTGATGAAGGATTTGAAAGTGGCCATGCTTATGGAAAAGCATTGCGCACAGTGAAAAGTTGTGTCGGCTCAACGTGGTGTCGCTTTGGGGTACAAGATTCTGTTGGCTATGCGATCTACATCGAGAACCGATACAAAGGACTTCGTGCTCCCCATAAAATTAAAGGAGCTGTGTCGGGTTGCATCCGCGAATGCGCTGAGGCACAATCAAAAGATTTTGGAATCATCGCAACCGAAAAAGGATGGAACCTTTATGTATGCGGCAATGGAGGCGCGCGCCCACAACACGCAAAGTTGTTGGTGAATGATGTCGACACCGATACGTGTACAAAGTTGATCGATCGTTTCTTAATGTTTTATATAAGAACAGCAGATCCACTAACACGAACCGCCACATGGTTGAATAAAATGGAAGGCGGGCTCGATCACTTGCGTGAAGTTATTGTTGACGATAAACTCGGAATCTGTCAACAACTGGAAGATGAAATGAAAGGGTTAATCGAAAGCTATCATTGCGAATGGAAAAAAGTAGTCGACGATCCGGAGTTGCAAAAGCAATTCAAACACTTCATCAATTCAGAAGAGCCGGACCCAGGGCTGGCCTTTGTAGAAGTACGTAATCAAAAATTGCCGACCAATTGGGGTAAGTAAATTGTAAGTAATAATGATATGGAGATACTGAATCAATTAAGAACACATACCACCGAGGATATTTCAGAAATAAAAATCTGGTTTAAGGCCGCTCGCGTTTCGGATTTTCCAGAAAATGGAGGCGCCTGCGTGAAATACAAAGACCTTCAGATAGCCGTCTTTAATTTCTCGCGCCGTAACGAGTGGTATGCTTGTCAGAATTTATGCCCGCATAAAATGCAAATGGTGCTTTCGCGCGGAATGATTGGCTCCACGGAGGGTGACCCAAAGATTGCCTGTCCTTTTCACAAGAGAACTTTTTCCCTTCGTGATGGCAAGTGCCTGAATGGAGACGAAGATAAAATTTCCGTTTTCCCGGTAAAGGTGGAAGACGGTTTCATTTACATTGGCTTTACGCGTTAAGCTTCTTCAAATTTAGGTTAGAGTGCCAGGCGTGGTTTGCCTGGCATTTCTTTAACTAAGTACCGAAAGGTTAAAATTACTAACTTGCTACGTATGCACATTGAAGACACTCAATTGAAGGCCAACAAGTTTGCCAAGCTTGGCGCGCGGTACATTTTGGCGTTGGGTGTAATCGCCACAATTATTATCACAGGCCAAGTGCTCATTCAAAGCTTCTTGAAAAATCAAGAAAGCGATTCGCGAGTGATCAATGTAGCTGGCAAACAGCGCATGCTCAGTCAGAAAATAGTAAAGACAATTTTATTATTGAATTCCGCTGATGCCAACCAAGGCGACGAGCTAAAGATTGAATTGAGAAATTCCCTTCAGCTTTGGGAAGTTTCTCAAAAAGGTTTGATCACAGGAAATGATAGCCTTCAATTGCCTGGCAATAACAGTGAAAAAGTTTTACAATTATTTGAAGATGTTAATAAACATTTTGTCTCAATCGATCAAAGTGCTCAGGCTATAATTTTATTGTTTGAAAAAAATCAATCTCCAAATAATGAAAAATTAAAACCACTATTAAATACAATTTTAAATGAAGAACAACCTTTCCTAATGGGCATGGAGGCAATAGTATATCAACTTGACTCCGAAGCTAAAGGAAAAGTGACCCTTCTATCAAGGCTAGAGTATTCACTTCTTGTTGTGTCATTGCTTGTGATCCTCGCCGAAATACTTTTCATTTTCCGTCCGACTGCAAAGAATGTGAACTTCACCATTAACAAACTTTTGCAATCAGAGAAGAATTCTCAGAAGATGTCTAATGAAATTAGGGACTTATACGCTTCGTTGGAAAAATCGTATGAACAGATTGCACACATCAATCAGCCGATTGAGAATCCACGGACGTATGCAAAAAGTGATATCGGTGGCAACATCACATTTGTCTCGCCTTCCTTTGCTAATTTTCCTGACAAGAGCGAGTGGAGTAAACTGAGGTTATGCGATCTCTTCACCGATATGAGAGATCCTAATGATTGGGTGGACGATTTAATAGATCGGGTATCAGAAGAAAAAATTTGGAAGGGCGAGGTACATTTCAGAGACGCAAAGAAGCAAGATCGTTGGGCTATGATAACGGTAACACCCGTATTTGATGACAGCGGAAATATCGATGAGCTTGTCATGATGGGATCAGACATCACGCTTCGTAAAAAAGCAGAACACAACATTCATCGAAAAACGCAGGCCGAAATTGATAAGCGCATCAACCAACAAAAATACAGATCTGTGCTTATTTTGGAGGGGCAAGAAGAAGAGCGGAAACGCATTGCCATGGATATCCATGATGGCATTGGCCAAATGCTGACTTCATTGAAATATCAAGCTGAATCTATTGATACTAATAAGATTGATGCAGCTAGTGATAAGTTGAAAGAAATAGATCTATTGATCAAACAAATTATTCGCGAAGTACGAAAAGTAACTTTTAATCTTCGTCCCACCGTGCTTGGTGACTATGGACTACAAGTCGCGCTCGACACCTATGTTCGCGAAATGGCAAAGCTTATCGACATCAAATTAGAATTTCACGCAGAATCAGAAATCGCCCGGTTGCCACAAAAAATTGAAAACAATATTTTCAGGATCATCCAAGAAGCCATCAACAACGCAGTAAAATATTCTGGAGGAAATAAAATAGATGTGTCTTTGCAGCAAGAAGGTGATGAATTAATCGCTGAGGTTAGAGATGATGGAAAAGGATTTGATGCTCGCCTGGTAGATGAGAGAAGTGTTAATATTGAATCTGGTAGCGGATTTTTTAATATGCATGAGCGAAGTGAATACGTCAATGGAAATCTGAAAGTAGAAACTGAATCAGGAAAAGGAACAACGGTACGATTAACTGTACCGATCCGCATTTCGGCGCAAATAGAAACAGAAGCATAGTTTATGGAAAAGAAAATAAAAATTGTTTTGGCTGATGACCATGCTCTGGTGCGAAACGGCATCAAGGCCATGTTGGAGCATGATGCCGACCTTGCTGTGACCGGCGAAGCAGGAAATGGAGTTGAGGCGCTTGAGGTGGCAAGAGAAGTGAAGCCCGACCTTCTCATTCTTGATATTCGAATGCCTCAAATGACAGGACTGGAAGCAGCTGCAAAATTAAAATCATATTCGCCCAAAACGAAAGCCGTTATTCTTTCAATGCATGATTCTGAAGAATATGTTCTTCAAGCGCTTGATGCAGGGGCTTACGGATATTTATTGAAAGACACTGACAAGAATGAATTTGTAAAAGCACTCAAACAGATTTATGGAGGCACAAAATATTTCAGCGGAAGCGTTTCGAATGTGTTAGCTAACCGCTTGCTAGGTAAGAAGC
>DASYTA010000604.1:0-5715 GCA_036002745.1 Cyclobacteriaceae bacterium
ACACATCACAACAACATCAGCTTGCTTGGCAACTTCAAGCGCTTGCTTTTTTAACTCAGGTTTTGGTGTTGCCCAAACCAATTGCACCTGAGCGTCTGCAAAAGATTCAATCGCTTCAACTCTGATTTTGTAAAGCTTGCCGGCCTCCAGTTTTATAACATTTGATTTTCTTAATCGCGGATCTCCGTATTCATCTCGAAAATGATATGTTGTTTTGGCGATGAGACTGTCATTCAAAAAAAGTTTAGTATTGCACGTGCTGATGATACCCAATTGATAAGATCCCGAACGATCAGGTTTTATTTCGCCGCTCCAGCGAACGCTGAAATTATCGTCGTCCATATCTTCGCGCGGAGCTTTGTCATACCAATTCGCGTCAAGGTTTTTATCAACAGATGTAAACAAAGGTTCGCCTGCGAGTTCTTTGTTATTGAAGAAAGAAACTTTTAATCCAGGATTGCCTTCATTTAATAAATTTTCATTTGGAACAGTATAAAACATCGGCATGCCTTCGGCCAATTCACAACCTTGAGCAAAGAGAACTTTTGATTTTGAATTAACTTTTTCTTTGATGCCTCTTAACGGTGTAACAGGATCAGAAGGAACTCCATTATAATTACCGAGAAGCATCAACCATTGATCAGCATTGGGGCCGATAACTGCCACCGTGCCGACATCTTTTTTTAAAGGCAAGATGTTGTCCTTGTTTTTTAACAACACCATCGATTTACGAGCTGCATCCAACGACAATGCTTTGTGTTCTTTGCTATCAACGACTGAGTAAGGAATTTGAGCGTAAGGAACTTTCTCATTCGGATCGAACATGCCGAGCTTGAAGCGTGCTGTGAAGAGTCTTTTCACAGCAACAGTAATCTCCTCTTCCGTAATAAGTTTTTTATCAATAGCCGATTTTAAATTGAGATAAACATTTCCGCATTCCAGATCCGTTCCTGATTTCACAGCAAGCGCAGCCGCTTCTTCAGGAGTAGCTACAACTTTGTGAAATTTGTAAATATCTACGATTGCATCGCAGTCTGATACGATGTACCCATTAAACTTCCAGTCGTTGCGAAGAGTTTGTTGAAGAAGTCTTTTGTTTCCACAACACGCTTCACCATTGTACCTGTTGTAAGCACACATTACCGAATAAGGTTTCCCTTCTTTGATTGCCATTTCAAATTGGGGCAAGTAAGTCTCACGCAAATCATTTTCTTCGGTCGTTGAATTAAAAGAATGCCTTCCTTCTTCCGGACCGCTGTGCACGGCAAAGTGTTTGGCGGTTGCGATGGTTTTATAATAAGTGGTGTCATCGCCTTGTAAACCTTTGATGAATTGAACAGCCAGCTTACCGGTTAAGTAAGGATCTTCACCATATGTTTCTTGTCCCCGACCCCAACGTGGGTCGCGAAAGATGTTGATGTTGGGAGACCACAGCGTGAGCCCCTGATAAATAAAGCGTTTATCCTTTTTTATGAAATTGGAATGTTTAGCGCGCGCTTCATCAGCAATTGCTGTCGAAACGTTATGAAGCAAGTCTGTGTCCCAAGTTGCGCCCATACCAATAGCTTGGGGAAATACAGTTGCCAGTCCCGCACGAGCAACACCGTGTAATCCTTCCGACCACCAATTGTATTTAGGAATGCCAAGACGATCAATGGCAGGAGCGTCATTTACCATCTGGCTGATTTTTTCTTCCAGCGTCATGCGGCCGACCAAATCATTCACGCGTTGCTCGATACTTAGATCTGTATTTAAATAAGGAAGATTATTGGATTCATGCTTTTGAGTACAGCCGTCAATCAAAACAAGAAAGGTAATTAGCCAAGATAGTTTTGTTATTGGTTGCATCCCACTTTGTTTTATCAATCTAAATAGTTTGTTCATAGATTTGGTAGAGATAAAGAGTTGAAAGTTAATAAACAGACAATTGCCTTACTAAGAAAACAATCACCAATCTGAACAAGGGCCAATTGGTCGCAAATCTTCCAATCTTTAATTCTCCAAACTACTAAAAAGACTAAGTGATGGATATTGAACAATGCTTTACAATTATGTGTGTATCTTGGCTCTAGGCTTCAGTACGCTGCTCCACAAAAAAGCATACTTTCTCTATATCTAAGGCATGAATCAATTTATTTTCCAGCAAGGTCAGGCAAATGAACTTCATGCATTTCCTCACATTTTGGAAATAGCACTTAAGAAAATTACAAATACACAGTTGAATTCATTTCAGCCCACACCATCGGATTGTGTGCGAATGTATTTTGTGATTGACGGAAAGTTTGAATGGACTATTAGTGGCAAAGAATTCGACCTGTATCCAGGCGACTTGGCGATCATATTACCCGGTCAGGTCTTTGGAGGCAAAAATGGTATTTTAAATATAGGTACCCTGTCGTGGTTGAATTTAAAAGTCAACAACACCGCACCCGGAAGAATTTTACTTGATGGCTGGAGTAATTTAAATGAGAATGAAAGTATTGCCCTCAGCAAAATTTTATTATTTAATTCTGCTCCGATCGTTATAAAAATCAGAGAAAAAATAAATCCTTTTCAAAATATCAAGAATGAATTAGTTGGCCAGGAGATAGGATACAGCACTCGAGTAAATCAACTAATCGATGAATTATTTATCAATATCGCGCGGCAGGTAACACGACAAAATAATTCGCAGCGCGATTTTCCTCAAACTTTTTTAAAGTTGGAGCAAACGCTTAGGCAAAATCTTGCCCATCAATGGACAGTTGAAGAAATGGCAGGGCTCACTGGCCTTGGTGCTACCACCTTTAATGAAAAAGTAAAAAACTTCACAGGCTTTTCACCATTGAACTACCTGATCAATATTCGTATTTCTGAAGCAATCAGATTATTAAACCAGGAGAAGGAAAACGTAACTGCCATTGCGTTGAGTACAGGATTTTATTCATCACAACATTTTTCAACAACATTTAAGAAGCTTACTGGATACACACCCAGTGAGTTTAGAAAAAGAAATTTACCTCGTAAACATTAACAGCAGGATTATGGAATGCATCATCACCATTGAACTTGGAACAAATGCCGTAAGAATTTTTGCATTTGAAATGAATGGCAATATCATCGCCTCGATGAAAGGATCGTATCCCACATTTCATACGGAGCCCGACCATAGTGAACAGGATCCGGAACAGATGTTCATCACAATGTTGTATGTGCTTAAAAATCTGTTAACAGAAAAGATCCATCCCAAAAAATACAATGTGGTAAGTATTTGTTTCAGTGCATCTATGCACAGTCTTCTTGCGATTGATGACAGAGGCGTTCCGCTTGGTAATGCCATCACATGGTCTGATAACCGTGGCAAAGTTGAGGCACAGGAATTAAAAAAATCAACCTTGGGTACTAAACTTCATGATATCACAGGAACTCCTATCCATCCGATGTCTCCGTTGATCAAAATAGCCTGGATAAAAAATCATGATCGCCAGCGCTTCGAAAACACGTACAAGTTTCTCTCCATAAAAAGTTACATCATACAACAACTTACCGGTGAGTATGCCATTGATTATAGTCTTGCTTCAGCAACGGGTTTATTAAATATACAAACGATGAAATGGGAATCGGAAGCGTTGGCTTTTGCTGGTATAACTACTGACGAACTTCCACCTCTAGCATCTATTTTTCATTCGCCAGGGAAACTCAGAAAGGAATATCAGAAATCACTCGGCCTGTCACCTTCTACAAAAATAATTCTTGGCTCCAGCGACGGATGCATGGCGGCTTTAGGTGCAGGTGTGTGGGGTGAAGGAAAAGCAACAATAACTGTTGAGGACAGCGGCGCTGTTCGTGTCATTTCCAAAGAAGTATTGCGCGACGAGAAACATCGCTTTTTCAACTATATACTTTCAGAAAATTGTTTTGTATCAGGAGGGCCGACGAATAATGGTGGTGTTGTGTTCGAGTGGTTTGCCAAGCAGTTTGGCGATTTTAAAAATCCGTATGAAACGGAGTCAACGATAGAGACTCTGATTCGCGAAGCATCCAATGTTGCCGTTGGATCTGATGGATTATTATTTCTTCCCTATTTGCTAGGTGAGCGAGCTCCTATCTGGAATGCAAACGCTCGGGGTTCATACTTCGGGTTGAATATCAATCATGAGCGTAAACATTTTGTACGGGCAACGGTAGAGGGAATACTTTATGAGATATACAGTATTGGTAGAACACTTGAGGAACATCGCTCCATCAAAAGACTTTCGGTTAATGGAAGTTTTGCTTCTATTCCTTTTTGCACACAGATGATTGCCGACATTTTTAATAAACCGGTGAATATTAGTAAGAATGCCGACAGCACGTCTTTCGGTTCATTTTTAGTGAGCGCTACAGACATTGGAAAATATAAAAGCCTGGAACAAGCGGCCCAAACTATCGAGCTTGAAGATTCTTTTAAGCCAAATCAGTCCAATCATCAGACCTATAGTCAGCACTTCGAAATTTTCCTGAAACTGTCTACTAGCTTGGCTACTGAATTTGAAGCAATTGCCAAACTGCAGCAAAAACATTAAAAGCCGGTTTTATTAGTTTCGAAACCACTTTTTCCTGGCAATAAATGTATTTTTTACATTTATCGATACCGCAAACGTTTGTGTAATATCCATCGCCAAGGCTTTTTGTTAGTTTAAAAAATTTAAGATTGGAAGATTTGATTTCTAAGCTAAACTTTTTTCAACCAAAACTTAACCTTATGGATACACATTTACGTCACTTTAAATGGCCCAGATTTATTTTAGGCCTGAGCAGATTTAGTTGTCTGCTTTTCTTTTTTGCAGTCCTCATTTCGATCGACATCAACGCAACTCCAAAGAATGAATTGGTAGCGATCACTGTCTCTGGTAAAATAACTGATGAAGCAGGTCTTCCAATTCCAGGTGTAAACGTTCTGGAAAAAGGCACTACCAATGGAACTAGTTCAGATGGAGACGGAAATTACACGATCAACTTGTCGAATGAAAATGCCGTTTTGGTTTTCTCTTTTATTGGTTATGCAACGAAGGAGATGCCTGTGGGCAGTCAAACCGCAATTAATGTAACGCTTGAGCCAGACACTAAAACGCTGGAAGAAATTGTGGTTACTGCTTTAGGTATTGAGAAGTCTTCAAAAAGTTTGGGGTACGCGACCAGCAAAGTTACCAGCGATCAAATTGCTGTCAATCGCACAACAAACATCATGAACACGTTGCAAGGAAAAATTGCAGGCGTGAACATTTCTAGTTTAGGCACTGGCCCTGCAGGTAGTTCCAAAATTAGAATTCGTGGTCAGTCGTCAATCTCTGGTCAAAATGTTCCTTTGATTGTATTGAATGGAGTTCCTATCGACAATACAAATTTTGGAACCAATCAAGGTAATACAGCCGGTGACGCATCGATTGCCAATAGGGGCGGAGGCGCGTCAACCGATGGTGGAGATGGATTGTCAAGCATAAACCCAGACGATGTTGAAAGCATGACCGTGCTGAAAGGCGCAACTGCTGCTGCACTTTATGGTTCGCGCGCAAAAGATGGTGTAATCATGATCACCACCAAATCAAAAGGAACAAGTAAAGGAATAGGGCTCACCTATAATATGAACTACACCAATGAAACACCGATAGACTACACTGACTACCAGAAGGTGTATGGCCAAGGCGAATATGGTGCCGGGCCTGCTTCACCTGGTGCAGCTCCCAATCCAAACAC
>DASYTA010000605.1:0-5968 GCA_036002745.1 Cyclobacteriaceae bacterium
TGAGATGACCAACTATCAATTCATTCGATTTACACCATACATCGCAAAATTCAATATTAACGATGTGCCTGAGTTGCTAAAAAAACACGATGATTACCTTAAAGAAATTCAAAAGACAGGTAACGTAATTGCGGAAGGGATTTTTGGAGATACCGAAGGAGGCATTCTCGTGATCAAAGGCGATTTGAATAAAACTGTTATTGAATCAGACCCTGCCGTTCATGAAGGACTCTTGGAAATAGAATTCAAAAAATGGTTTGTTGCTAAAGGAGCGTTTGGAGAAAAGTGATCATCGCTATTCAGCAACTACCACCGCTAGCTTTTTTCCATCGCTACTTATAGCCACCCGAGTTATGTCTTTCAATACTTCAGCGCCTGAAGTCACCTGAACATCTTTCCATGAGCGATTTTTTTTTGGATCCATCCACACTAATTTGTTGCCATCGCTGAAAAATATTTTCCCATCGGGCGACCAGCACATGTCTTCCTCACCGGAAGGAGTTGCAGAGATTACACTAATAACCGACTTTCTTGGGTCATATTTTTTTATGAACCATTTGCTCTCTGTGATCTTATGAACAAAGGTGAAAGCGTTTTCATTAGGAACTTTATGCAAAGAGCGGCCGATGTTTTCAGCGAGAATAGTATCTGCTTTTGTTGGAAGCCGCAAGTAATGAAGTGTGCTAGGTTTTTTATCCTTACCTAAAATGAACAGCGCCAAGTGGCTATTGTCTGCCCAAACATGATATCCAACAATCATGTTATCGATTATGCTTAAAGGTTCACCACCTTCTATCGGATACTTGCCCAAATCTTGTGCGCCATTGTCGCGCTGGATGATGCACGAAATAAATTGTTTATCGAGTGTGAGTGTAGGTGAGTATTCACGTTCAGGGGTTGTTGTCAACGATTTGGTCTCGCCTGTTTTGTAGTTGTAGTATTTTATATCCGATCGGCCTTCGTTATTAAATGAAGCATAGTAAATGATCGGCAAATCGGTGTGGAAGGAAGGCTGATTATCATATCCTTCATGATTCGTAATATTTTTAGGATTGGATATGGTTATGATTTCTTTTTGAATGCTTAAGTCAAAAAGAAAAATCTCAGACGCAGGCTGGCCAAATGATTTACTTGCCAACAACAAACAGACAATGAAGATTGACTTATCCATAGCATCGATTTTACACAAAGTAGAGAAATCAAGTTAGAAATGAAAGCTTTATTAGCCTGTCGGATTTGTCGTTATGTTTGTTAAGTTTTTTTGAACTCACTAAGTTTTTTAGAGGTTTAACTGAATAAATCTGACTGATGGAAAAATATGATGTAGTTATTATCGGTGCCGGCCCTATTGGATTAGCGTGTGGAATCGAATCAAAAAAAGCCGGGTTGAAGTATCTAATTATTGAAAAAGGATGTCTCGTCAATTCGCTTTATCACTATCCAATGAACATGACTTTCTTCTCTACTTCCGAGCGACTTGAAATCGGTGAAGTGCCATTCATTTCCAACAACGCAAAGCCAGCACGTGTAGAGGCATTGGAATATTATCGCAGAGTTTGCTCAAGTTGGGGTTTGAATGTTCGGCTTTACGAAGAAGTGAAGGAAGCAAAAAAAACTAATGAGGAGTTTTCAATTACAACAACGAAAGGAAAATATTCCTCACGGTCGGTGATTTTGGCTTTGGGATTTTATGATTTGCCTTACTTGTTAAATGTGCCTGGAGAAAATCTTCCCAAGGTAAAACACTATTACGATGAGCCTCATCCATATTATCGCCAGAAGGTGGCCGTGATTGGTGCCGCTAACTCGGCAGTGGATGTTGCGCTTGAAACCTGGCGCAAGGATGCAGAGGTGACTATGATCATTCGCGACCCCGAGATAAGAGACAGTGTAAAGTATTGGGTGAAGCCAGATATTGAAAACAGAATTAAAGAAGGGTCAATCAAAGCGTACTTCAATTCTTCGGTCACACGCATCACAGAAACACAAATAGAAATTCAAACCCCGGAAGGAAATAAAACACTAGACAATGATTTTGTTATGGCCATGACAGGATATCAACCGCCGTTTGATTTCATGAAAAGCATAGGTGTTCAATTTCAAGGCGATGAATTTCATACTCCTGTTTACAACGAACAAACCATGGAGACGAATGTTCCGCACTTATATCTTGCTGGTGTGGTTTGTGGGGGATTAAAAACTAACAAATGGTTTATCGAAAATTCACGCGATCACGCTAAATTGATTGTTAAAGACTTGACCCGCTAATTTTCAAGAATGCAATACGCCTTGCTTCTCTAACTCCTCAATAAAGACTAAGTTCTCTTCGCAGATCGTTTCCGGAACAAACACAAACCTCTTATCATAAATCTGCGAACCGATATAATAACTCACCCAATACTCATTGTTAAGGTGAAATACTTTTGAATCGATGGGTTCTATCAACATGTTGCTTTTCGGAGGAACTGTTTGCAAGAAATGTCGCAATACCGAAGTACGCTGCTCTTCGCCATCTTTTTCGCCGTAACCTCTACTTACCACAAGTGTATTTTCAATTTCGAATTCGTTGTTATTGATCAAATAAACTCTCCATTCGTCTTGGTTCAGTAAATTTTTTTCGCGCGTAACAGCTAGTGTTACGTTCTTCACTTCCGGAATTTCAATATCCTTTTTCATTGCAATTGCATTTCAAATTGTGAAGCAATTTTTTGTTTTAAGATTTGCTTCACTTCTTCCATATCCTGATCTGAATTTAATTCTTTTTTTAAAGAGGTAACAGATTTGTCTTGTATGCCGCAAGGCACAATATGATTGAAATAACTGAGATCAGTATTCACGTTCATTGCCAAGCCATGCATGGTTACCCATCGGCTTGTTTTCACACCCATTGCGCAAATTTTTCTTGCTTTTTTTGAATCATCTGCATCCAGCCAAACTCCAGTCATTCCTTTAATTCTTCCGGCATCAACATTAAATTCCTTCAACGTCAAAATCACTGACTCTTCAAGCGTTCGCATGTACTGATGAATGTCGGTGAAAAAATTCTCAAGATCAATTACAGGATAAACAACGATTTGACCTGGCCCATGATAAGTAATATCCCCTCCACGGTTGATTTGATGATAGCTCGCGCCGATCGATGAAAGATTATCAATGGGAATTACCAAATTTTTTTCATCACCACTCTTGCCAATGGTAAAGACGTGAGGGTGCTCGCAGAAGAGTAGATAGTTGTTAGTTGGTAGTTGTTGATTATCAGGAAGATTTCTATTCTCTGATTTAACGGCAAGTATTTTATTAAACAACTCAGTTTGATAGTCCCAGGCCTTTTGATAATCGATTAAACCGAGATCGATGAATTGAGTTTGTTTGTTGAGAACGTTATTCATACTGATTAGCTTAACAAACTCTTTTCAGGAAAGATTAGTTTCCTTTCACTTTGGCCAGTTCGCCTTTCACAAAATTAACGGCCTCCACAGGATCCGGATCGATTCCATTTTCTTTTGCGAGATAATAGGAAATCCAATCGGTAAGATGAATCAAATAATAATATTGCTCAAGCAACGAGGCGCCTTCAGCAACGATGTCAATGATGGAATTAGAACGTTTCTCGAAAATCTCGCGACATATTTCCATCCTCTTTTCTACGCGCTCATGGTCATGATCTGAATACAAATAAATCACTTGCGATTGCTGTAAAACATTTTCAGGAAATTGCCAGCCCACAATTTCGTTGTGGTTCATTTCGGGAAATGTATTCACATGCGCCATCTGTTTCGCATTTTCATTAATCTGATTTTGAAAACGTGTGGCCATCGACTTCAATCGCTCATCGCAATAGATGATCGGCAGTTTGCCTCGTAATTTTTTGGCAATCAATTCAGCTTCCGATTGAATCGCTTTTTCTCCGCGGTCGAGATATTCAATAGCATTTTCTGTTTCTTTGATAAAAGCGGCACCGATCAAGTTGGTGTGATACAATGCGTAGAGCAAAGAGATCATCAGGTAGCCCAACTGCGCACGTGCTGTGCCTGTTCCGTTCGGAATCTGGATATAGAATAAATTATATTCCTTCGCCATCTCCAACAACTTGCCTCCTGACGTAACACAAATGATGTGAGCACGCTTCAACATTCCTTTGTGCACAGCCGCCAGAGTTTCTTCGGTATCACCGGTGTACGAACAAGCAATGAACAAGGTGTGAGGACTTACAAACTGTGGAATGTTATACCCTTTTGAAACGGTGATGGAAATTGGCACCCGACCAAAAGTGAGTGACTCAACAAGATTAGCACCAATGCCCGAAGCGCCCATTCCCGTAATGAGGATGTTTCGAATGTCGCTGCCTGGCCGAACCAAATCCACGGACTGGCCGAGTTTTATGGCGTGTGCCAGCTGTTGCGTAAATCCCTCGATGAGTTTCTTCATTCTTGTTCTTAACTTTATTTCACAAAGGTAAAACAAAGGTGAGCGATAAAATAAAAAAAGGCAAAGAAGGAGAGGCGCTTGCAGCTGATTTTTTAGTTGGGAAAGGGTTTGAAATTATTGCCAGGAACTACCGGCACAAGCGATCAGAAATTGATTTAATTGTAAAGAAAAACAACTGGCTCATTTTTGTGGAGGTGAAAATGCGCAGCTCAGATGCGTACGGTTACCCGGAAGATTTTGTAGATTATAAGAAGGCAAAGAATATTATCGATGGAGCTGAAGAGTATACTCACCAGCAAAATTGGCAAGGCAATGTGCGCTATGATATTGTCTCCATTCGTGACCAACACGGAGAAAAAGAAATTGTTCATATTGAAGATGCTTTTTATTAAACCCTTTCGCCATGGGAAAGAAAATCAAACAAGTAGACGCTTACATCGCCAAGTCGGCTGACTTTGCTAAACCGATTCTCATTCATCTTCGAGATCTTGTTCATAAGGCTTGCCCCGAAGTGCAGGAAGTGATCAAGTGGGGATTTCCCAATTTCGATTACAAAGGTGTAATGTGTAGCATAGCTGCATTTAAAGAGCATTGCTCATTTGGATTTTGGAAAGCTTCTTTCATGAATGACCCGAAAAAAATCCTGCAGGTTTCTGACCGAGGTAGCATGGGCAACTTTGATCGAATCTCTTCATTGAAAGATTTGCCTTCCGATAAAATTCTTCTGGACTTCATCCGACAGGCTGCTGAACTGAATGAGCTTGGCGTAAAGCGAAAAGTAAAGGTTACTCCAAAGGGTTCAAAAACTATCGACACACCTGATTACTTCGCGAAAGCGTTAAAGAAAAATAAAATCGCAGAAGAGATTTTTGAAAACTTCGCTTACTCCCATCGCAAGGAATACATCATGTGGTTTGAAGAAGCAAAAACTGAAGAGACTCGTAACAAACGCACCGCGCAAGCCATCGAGTGGATTAGCGATGGTAAAGGCAGGAATTGGAAATACGAGAAGAAGTAGAAATAGATCTTACAGATATAAACAATGCATCGATATTATGTTTTAGAAGGATTGTTTGTACTACTAGGGCTTGCTCTATTAGCGACGATAATAAAATATCCAAAAGACGTATTTGTAAAACTGCCTCTTGAGATAATTAAGACCATATTCAGACGAATTTGGTGGCCTTGACCTTACAGTGATTGCGATAAGAATTAAATGACAAGTTCAGTGACCTCGCCATTACTTAGATGAAGCAAGATAATCAACTGTTAGATTCAACAAAGCTTTCACTCCAACACTAAAAGATTTTTCGTCGATCATAAAATCGGCAGTATGATGAGTTGGTTTTCTCTCCAATTTCATCTCAGCTGGATAAGCTCCCAGAAAGAAAAAGAAGCCAGGCACTTTTTGTTGATAGAAAGAAAAGTCTTCGGCCATTGTCACGGCAGAGATCTCATTTACATTTTCTTTGCCTGCAGCCTTCACTAAGCTGGGTACCATTTGTTCCGTGAGTTTTGCATCGTTAATCGTGGCCGGATA
>DASYTA010000606.1:0-3625 GCA_036002745.1 Cyclobacteriaceae bacterium
CGCCATTGATGGTTTTTATTTTTTTATCGTTTAGCAGAAGCATGGCCAGTCCAACACCAATCAGTAAAGCGACTACAGGTTGTCCGACAAATGCAAAAATTTTTCCTAACGAAGACGAACCAGAATGTATGATTGTTATTAACGACCCAACTGTTATTAAGAGAAGAGGAACAACAATGGGCAAGAATGATAAAATAATTGAAGGATGGTTTCTTTCTACTTCCAATAACGAATTATTATTTTCCTCAGCTGGTGGATAAGATTTCCCTTTCGTCATGAACTTTACCCAGAGATACGACACTAAAAATCCGGGTATCGCAAATACAGTTCCTAAGATGATGAGGTTTCCAATATTAACGTTGAGAATACCCGCAGCAGCGAGTGAACCTGGATGCGTAGGTGTCAAGCAGTGAACAGAATACAGCGAGCAACCCAATACACCAGCGATCAGTGGCATTGCTGTTTTCGTTTTTGCGCTGAACGATTTCGATAAGCCACTCAAGATGATAAATCCGGAGTCACAAAAAATTGGTAGCCCTGCTATAAAGCCAGTGATACCCAATGCTGCCGCTGCCTTTCGTTCACCAGTTTTAGATAAAATGTAATTCGCGATCGTAATTGCCGCACCGGTCTTGTCGAGGAGAATGGCGATGATGGTACCAAGGATGATTAATAACCCGATTGATGCCATGGTATTTCCGAAACCATCCTTCATGATGGTTATTGCATTTTTCTCTGGTATTACAACAAGCGCAAGAAATAGTGACACCAGGAAGAGAGCAATGAAAGCATTGAGCTTCCAAACTGAGGTTAGCAAAATAACGAGAGCGATGCTGAAGATTACCAGAGTAGATATCGCGATAGTGCTCATGCTTATTTAAAATACTTGTAACCGTTGATACACCTTATGAATCGGTAAACCCATGACGGTAAAATAAGATCCAACTATTTTTTCGATAGCGACCATGCCTATCCAATCTTGGGCTCCATAGGCTCCTGCTTTATCAAATGGTTTGTAGTTATCAACGTAAAATTCAATTTCTTCTTTCGAAAGTTTTTTGAATGTTACTTCCGTTCGATCTTCAAAACTGTCTGTTTTTTCTTTGCTTAGTAGGCAAACTGCTGTAATCACAGTGTGTGTCTTTCCACTCAAACTAGAGAGCATATCAATTGCTTCTGCGCGATCGGCTGGTTTGTTTAATATTTGATTTCCAAGAATCACAACCGTATCAGAAGCCAGAACGATTTCATCTTTAATTTTAGGGAGCAACGCTTTCGCTTTCTTTTCTGCGAGGTAGGAGGGTACCTTTTCAATCGGCATATCACCAGGAAAAGATTCATCGATATGCGGTGGATCGATAGTAAATTCCAAACCAATTTCTTTTAATAAAAATTGCCTCCGTGGAGAGGCTGACGCGAGAATTAGCCTTCTATTATTCATTTATAAATTTATCGAGCACTATATCATAATGCGTAATCAGCGAAAAATACAAAGGCATTTGCTAAGAAAAGCCCCACCCTCGAAATATTTCAATTTTGTCGGTAACCTTTTGATAATTCGTTAGTTTCCCTCACTGAAAACCTCATTTTGGAAGCGCTTGCTGATAATTACCTGATGGCAAAAGTGCGGGACGGTGACCCCGAAAAACTTGGCCTACTGTACGAACGGTATAAACGTCCGTTGCTTGGATTCTTCGTGGGTATGGTCCGCGATAAAGAGTTGAGCGAAGATCTTGTGCAAAACACCTTTGTACGGATTTTAAAATACAAGCATCTCTTCCGTGGCGATGGCGATTTCAGAACGTGGATGTTTCACATTGCCCGTAATGTGAAGAACGATCACTTCCGAAAAAACAAGATCGCCCATGAGAAGGTCGATAAGTGGGAGGACAAGATCAAAGACGAAGGAAATTTAATGCAGGAATGGCAAAGCGATGATGAACAAAGAATGCTGGCCATTGCTTTAGATAAGTTACCTGAAGACAAGCGAGAGATTTTGTTACTGAGCAAGTACCAGGAGAAGAAGTACAAGGAGATTGGAGAAATTTTAGGATGCACGGAAGGAACAGTAAAAGTAAAAGTGTTTCGGGCGTTACAAGACCTAAAAGCGATTTACCAACAGGTGGAGAAGATGATGTGAAGATTAGAAGTGAAAAATTAAAAGCAAAGGTTATGAACAAGAATCAAATTGAAGAACTGATTGCCAAGTACAACGAAGGGTTGGCCGACCCTTCGGAGATACTTCATTTGGAATTACTCATTGAATCGGGTGAGGTGGACCTTACACGACTTCGTGAACTTGCTAAGTTTGATGAGAGCTTAGACAAGTTCAAAGAGCCAATTGCTTCAAAGAATCTTGATCAGAAGTTCTATGACATGCTTTTGAAAGAAACGAGCAAGTCGAAACGATTTGATTATTCTTCATGGTTCACTTTGGATTCTTGGATTCCTAAACTTTCTGTTTCTCTTGTATTAATTGTTATGGGATTTATAGGAGGCACACTTCTTCAGAAAAACTCCGGTGGAGATGAAGTAAAGATATTGGCAAATGAAGTAAGTGGGTTGAAAGAGATGATGATGATTTCAATGCTTGAGAAAGAATCAGCTACTGATCGATTGAAGGCTGTGAGTTTGAGTGAAGAGATTCAGGGACCGAGCAAAAAGGTAACTGAGGCGCTTTTCAAAACACTGAATTCAGATCCAAGTGTCAACGTTCGCCTTGCGGCACTTGATGCCCTTCACAACTATGCAAAGTCACCGGCAGTTCGCGAAGGGTTAGTAAGATCTATTGCGCAGCAAGATTCACCACTTGTTCAGGTAGCACTGGCTGAGCTGATGGTTTCGATGCAAGAAAAATCGTCAGTAAAAGAACTAAAGAAAATTCTGGAACAAAAATCAACTCCTAAAGAAGTGAAGCAACGAATTGAGGAAAGTATTAAGGTTCTGATTTAAAAAAAATAAATGTTATGAAAAAGAGTCTTATAATTCTATTGTGCTTGCCTCTTTTAGTCAATGCACAATCGTTTAGCGATAAAATTACTCGTGAATTGAAATTTGAAAAGACAAGTGAATCCAACACACTCATCCTTGCCAATATCAACGGATCGATGAAAGTGCAAGGATATGATGGCGATAAAATTTTGATCGAGGCTGAGAGAACTATTAAAGCTAAAACGGAGGCGCGCCTTGAACAAGGAAAGAAAGAAATGCAATTACAGCAGATCGATCGCGTTGACACACTGATTGTTTATGTAAGTGGTGGTTGTAATCAATTTGGGTATCGCAAAAACCGCAAGCACAACCATAGTGGTTGGTCGTATCAATGGGACTGCAACAATGGTGACTGCAACCCGCCCTATGATTACACATTCAATTTCATTGTGAAAGTACCGAGTGGAATTAACGTTGAGGTATCCACAGTGAATGAAGGTAGCGTTACTGTGGAGAATGTGAAAGGGAGAGTGAAAGCAGAAAATGTAAATGGCGCCATTCGTTTGAGTGCGCTGGCCGGACAAACTTACGCTAGCACCATTAATGGAAATGTGGATGTTGAATATTCTCGTAACCCTAATCAAGATAGCAGGTATTACTCATTGAATGGAGATATCAACGCGCTTTTTGTAAA
>DASYTA010000607.1:0-3917 GCA_036002745.1 Cyclobacteriaceae bacterium
TAAGCTGATTTAGTGATAGTAATTTGAGGCACACCCTCAAACACTGCAACGAATGTATCGTCGTCAAGAATTAGGAGATCTTCAGTTACTGAATTGCCAAATAAAATAGATGAAGCCTTGATAGCACTGTCTACCTCAGCCTGAGAATGCACACGCGCAGTAATATCTTTAGCAAGTTCGCCTTGTAATTTTCTCAAATGAGGAGCAGTAGCGTGTTCTGTAATTAATGCATCAATTTCATTTTTATTTTTTTGAGTGAAAATCTTGATAAAGCTGGCAGCGTCTTCATCGGATGCATTTAACCAATATTGATAAAATTTATAAGGCGATGTTTTCTTTGGGTCAAGCCACACATTTCCTTGTTCAGTTTTTCCGAATTTTGTGCCATCAGCTTTCTTGATAAGTGGCGTAGTGAGCGCAAAGGCTTCACCTCCATCTTTTCTGCGGATTAGTTCTGTTCCGGTAACAATATTCCCCCACTGATCAGAGCCACCCATTTGCAGTTTGCAGTTCTTGTTTTTGTAAAGCCAATAGAAGTCATAGCCTTGCACGAGCTGATAGCTGAACTCAGTAAACGATATTCCTGTCTCTAATCTTTTCTGAACTGAATCTTTAGCCATCATGTAGTTCACAGAAATGTGTTTGCCTACATCGCGTATGAAATCAAGAAATGCGAGTCCCTTAAACCAGTCATAATTGTTCACCATCTCTGCACTGTTGGCAGAAGGAGAGAAGTCGATAAATTTCTCGAGTTGTTTTTTTACGCACGCTTGGTTGTGCTGAAGAATGTCTTCTGAAAGTAAATTCCGTTCAGCAGATTTACCAGAAGGATCGCCCACCATGCCGGTAGCTCCGCCTACCAAGGCAAATGGCTTATGACCGGCATGCTGAAAATGCACCAATGTCATAATTTGCACAAGGTTACCGATGTGCAAGGAGTCAGCCGTGGGATCAAATCCAATATAGCCCGCTGTCCTCTCTTTAAGTAATTGTTCCTCTGTTCCGGGCATCATATCGTGTAACATGCCGCGCCAACGGAGCTCTTCAACAAAATTCTGCTTCATGTGTTCAAATACAAGCCGCAAATATAAAAGGAGAGGGAAGATTTTGATAATTATTATCTTCGCCACCGAATTGAAAGGATAAATACCTTTCCTATGAACAAAAAGATTGAAATAAACCTTACCCCTGAGGAGGCATTTGGTGAAGAGCTTTTCAAGCCCACTTTATATCAAAAGCTTAAACTCAATCCAGAAGAATCCTTTCTGCGGCCAATTCGAAGGTCGATCGATGCAAGAGGAAAAAAAGTGCTGGTAAAAGTTCAGGTCGAAGTTTTGCCAGCAGATCATCAAGCACCAATTTCTTACCATAGAGATTATTTAAACGTAAGTAATAAACCACGTGTTATCATTGTAGGGGCTGGACCAGCCGGTTTGTTCGCTGCAATTCGTTTGATAGAATCAGGGATGAAGCCCATCATTTTTGAACGAGGTAAGGATGTACAATCGAGGAGACGAGATCTAGCAGCAATCAATAAAGATCACATTGTAAATCCGGAATCTAATTATTGTTTTGGTGAGGGCGGAGCAGGCACTTATTCCGATGGAAAATTATATACGCGTTCCAATAAACGCGGTGATGTAAATCGAATTTTAGAAATTTTTATCGCACACGGAGCTAACGAAGATATCTTGTTTGACGCTCATCCGCATATTGGCACAAACAAGCTCCCTAAAATTGTTGCCGCATTAAGAGAAAGTATTCTTCAAGCAGGAGGAGAAATTCATTTTGATAAAAAAGTCACTGACTTAATTTTGTCTTCCGACGAAATTAAAGGAGTGATCACTGCAGATGGAACAAAACATGAAGCGGAGGCTGTCATTCTTGCTACAGGTCATTCAGCTCGAGATATTTTTCAATTGTTACATCAAAAAAGAATTTTAATAGAAGCTAAGCCTTTCGCTCTTGGTGTGCGCGTAGAGCATCAACAGAATTTTATTGATAAGATTCAATATCATTGTCAGGTTGATCGTGGAGAATATTTGCCTGCCTCGTCCTACTCACTTGTTCACCAGGCAAAAGTAAATGGCGAAGAGCGAGGTGTATTTTCTTTTTGTATGTGTCCCGGAGGTTTTATTGTTCCTGCTGCAACATCACTAGGTGAGGTTGTGGTTAACGGCATGAGCCCTTCAAGAAGAGACTCGAAATTTGCGAACTCAGGAATAGTTGTTGCTGTAAGTGAAAAGGACTTTAAATCTTATCAAAAATTTGGTCCGCTTGCCGGAATGTATTTTCAAATGGAGGTTGAGCAGAAAGCTTGCGCGATGGCAGCTGGAAATCAAACTGCTCCGGCCCAAAGACTTCTGGATTTTGTTGATGGAAAAGTTTCAAGTTCATTATTAGATACATCTTATCAGCCTGGACTTCAATCAGTAGACATGAAATCTGTCTTGCCGGATTTTATCTATCAAAGTTTAAAACAAGGTTTCAGGAACTTTGGCACCAAGATGAAAGGTTATACAAGCAATGAAGCGCAAGTGGTAGGAGTGGAGAGCCGAACGTCATCACCGGTTCGTATTCCTCGCGACAAGCAAACATTAGAGCATCCTCAAATGAAGCGATTGTTCCCCTGTGCGGAAGGAGCAGGTTATGCTGGTGGTATTGTTTCGGCGGCGATGGATGGTGAGCGTTGCGCAGAGTCAATTGTTAATTTATACTTGAAGAAATAATTTGAAAAAGACTGTAATCATAGGAGCAACGCCCAACCCATCTAGGTATGCTTATCTCGCAGCTGAGATGTTGCAGGAATACAATCATGAGTTTGTGCCGGTTGGCATAAAAAGAGGAACTGTTTTTGGAAAAGAAATTCTTGACTTACGATCTCATCCAGAAATTGGAAATGTAGATACCATTACTTTATATATTAATCCGAGTCACCAAAAGGAATGGTATGATTACTTTTTCAAATTAAAACCCAAACGTGTCATCTTTAATCCCGGAACTGAGAATCCTGAATTAGAAAAGGCATTGGAAGAAAAAAATATTCAAGCGGTGGAAGCTTGTACTCTAGTGCTTTTGCGATCAGGTCAGTTTTAATATGATAAACTCACTGTCGAACTCTTGATTCCGCTGTAGTTTTAGCGTAGCGAGCGATGGCGTCTACACAAACCACTTTCCATTTACCATCTTTCTTTTCTAACACTCTCACTTGTGAAGTTTCGTCATGTTCGATTTCATCTTTTACCTTCTGAATGAATCTCACATAGGCGCCGTTGCCATACAATCTAATCTCAATCCAATCATTAATAATTTCGGCTTTCGAAGGTTTCGCAGTTTTGAAATAACTGTCGAATGTTTTGTTGAGTTGGTCCCAACCTTCAATGTAGCTGGTTGATGTAGAGTCTGAGTACGACCAATACGCATAAGATGCATTCCACCAGCAATCCTCCCAATTTTTTCTATCGACACTAAAAAAAGATTGAGTCTCTTTAGCAATCACTGCTTTGATAGCGGCAATATCATTTGGCTGTGCTACTACCGTTGTAATTATAAACCAAGCCAGAATGGTGAGGTAAAACTTTGATTTTGTTTTCATAAGATTGGCTTTTAGGTGTGTTAATGAAATATAACAAGAAATTGGTTTAAATGGAATGAAAAAATGATTTTTGTCGCCTCTCGTTTTGAGGATAATCAGCTGTTTTATTAGATACATTCTGCTAGCTTGTAGAAACAAAACCCAGCACTATGAAAATCGATGAGAAATTAGTTCCCATTAAAAAAATGTTGGTTCGCCCCAATAAGAAAGTAAAGATGAAGGATTTCGATACTGCTTATAAAGGCAAAATATTGAACAAACAGGAATCTGAAAAAATGTTGGAAGCCAGCCGCAAGTATCTTGCTGAAGTTCAGGATAAATT
>DASYTA010000608.1:0-1949 GCA_036002745.1 Cyclobacteriaceae bacterium
TGTCCAGAAGAGAATGTTATCTACCAGCAAGCTTGTCTTCGTCAAATCATCTTCAATCCGTTTCGAGTAGTATTTGAATTCTTCGGCTTTGATAATTTTTTGGCTGTACATGTTCAAAATACCTCGAAGCGAATTCAAAGGACTCTTGATATCGTGCGTAACAATTGAAAGTAACTTTTCTTTTACTTTATTGGCGGAAGAAAGCTGTTCGGTGCGTTCACCCACTATTTTTTCAAGTCCCTGATTAAGTTGCTCCAGGTTTTTAAATGAGTTAGCAAAATGATTGGCTAGCAGATAAACCTGAAACAAAAGAAATACCAGCACACCCATCTCCACCAAATGTATCAATTGAATATCAACATGATGGATCAAAGAATTTTTTATGATCTCCAGCGCGATGAACGGAAAGGACACCATAATGCCGATAAAAATAATCCGGGCATCTTCGTTACCGCCACCGCTTGCTTTTCCTGCGGAATAAAGCGCATAAAGGAAGGCAAGAATTAAAGCAGCATGCCCCACATCCAAAAACCTTCCATAAACATAATGGGGAGTAGCCAGCACCAAAAGACAAAGAAGAATAGAGACAGCTACAAAAAATTTAGTGGGCCATTGCGGAGCTTCGTAGCGAAATACATTGGCGATGTAAAGAGGGAAAAAGGCGATAATAGCATACACGCTTTCGAATTCAATTTTTTTCCAAACCTCCCAGGGTACTGAAGGAAATAAATTTGGCAACAAAAAAGAACCACCGTGGACAATCATGGCACGCAAGGCTACGGCCAAACAGATTAATGAAAGCCAGAGATAAGACTTACCTCGTTGAAATAAAGAATAGAGAATCAATTGATAGATAAACATGGCGACTAAACTGCCGGCAAAAAAATTATTGATTCCCTGAGTTTGATTGAGTCGAGACATTAACGCTGAGATATTTCCAATTTCAGGCACACCTGAAAAACCTCCCATGAAAGAAGTGTAGTTAACCACTTGAACGATCATATCAAGATCGGTTGCGTTGGGAGGAACGGGCACTACAATTCCAGTTAGTTTCGATTTGTATAATTGTTTATCCGCAGTAGCGTTGCCATTCTCTACCACCATCTCGCCATTAATCCAGATTTTGGCGGCAGAGTTAATCGCAGGAAAATAAATTGACAACCCCTTAGTTTGAAGCGGAAGTTTTATCTTCATTCGATAGGTAGCAAAACCTAAAGCCGGGTAATTGCTCAAGCGGTTCCACCCTCCTGGCACGCTTAGTAATTCTCCTTGTTGATTTATGTTAGCAAAATCTTCAGGCGATAGAAGACGATTCCAATAAAATCGCCATTTGCCAGAAATGGAGTGCATTCCCGATTGCTCGAAATCAACATGCGTTAAATCAATGACAGACTCTTGCGCAGCAGCAACATTGAGAGCAGCCGCAAGAAATACAAAGGAAAGTCGTAAGCCCACAACAGAAATTTACGTGAATCGGTAAAAAAAGTAACAAGGTGACCTTGATTGCTACGAGATTACCACACTTTGACAAGCATTTACCAATTGCTATTAATGTTCGATCAGACAACCCAAACGAGATTACCACTCTTTGGGGCACTACTACCATAATAACTAATGGTCGTAAACTAATTTTGAAAACTCAAATTTTCTCAAACTTTTTTATGCTGACTTCCAAACAAATTGAATTAGTAGAAAATTCGTGGGATTACGTTTTGCTCCACTCTAAGGAGACTGGCGTTGATTTCTACAAAAAGCTTTTTGAAATCGATCCTGCACTTCGTCAGCTATTCAAAGGAGAAATTCATGGGCAATCTCAAAAATTTGTAGCTATGATCACGTTTGTTGTGCATAAACTAAATAACACGGATAAAATCATTGCCGATGTGAAAGCACTGGGAATTCGTCATCATAAAAATTCAGTAAAACCTGAACATTACGCATCAATGGCT
>DASYTA010000609.1:0-2426 GCA_036002745.1 Cyclobacteriaceae bacterium
CGTTTATTATTTTTTTTAATGCTCCTCCTATTAAACTGCCCCATGGATTCAGGCGCAATGGACAGGCCCAAAAGCAGCAAGAGCAACACAAATGACAACTTCCTCATATTGAAACAGATTTAGCCAGACAGCAAAGGTATAAATTTACCTTGTTTATTTTCCTTCTTAATTGATATTTAAGGGCTTAGGTAAGCAAATGAACACTTAATTAATTTCTTATGTCAAGCCCCCAGTTCAATTTTTGTCGAAGGGTTTGAAAATAATGCTGTCCTTCCAATTGAACCAAATTCACTTTGAACCGCTCTTTTTTGATTTTGAGCTTAACCGATTCGTCAACGGTTTCGAATCGGGAATCCAAGGAAATTAGATATTTCTTGCTTCGTCCTTCAATCTGAAATGTGATTTCTGATTTGTCTGATAAGACAATTGGTCTTGTTCCAAGATTATGAGGGCTTACTGGAGTGATAATAAAACTTTCTGATTCAGGATATACCAACGGACCCCCGCAGCTAAGTGAATAGCCGGTAGATCCAGTTGGTGTCGACACGATAATTCCATCAGCCCAATAAGAATTGAGTAACTGACCATCGACATGAACATGAACGGTAATCATAGAGGAGGTGTCTTTTTTTATGATGGTGAAATCATTCAGGGCAAAGTTCAAGTTGCCAAAAAGTTTTGTTGATGAAATCAACCGAAGCAAAGACCGGGTGTCAATTTGATAATTTCCATTTACTAGAGACTCAATTGCTTTCTCTGTATCATCTCTACTATTTATTGCCAGGAAGCCAAGTCTTCCGGTATTAATACCAAGAATAGGTACCTCCGCCTTACCAATGTAAGTGACAGATTCAAGCATGGTTCCATCGCCACCTAATGAAAGAAAAAAATCAAGATTGTTAAGGTTAGCAGTATGATCAAATGACTTCAGTTTGAAACTAGTGAGGCTTGCAGGCTTCACGAGCTTCAGAAATTTGTCTGATACCCAAGTTTCGATATTGTGCTGTTTCAAGGCATCTAAAACCTTTAGCAAAAAGCGAGTAGATTTCTCCTGAAAATCTTTGCCGTGGATGCCAATGCGCATTGGTTTCACGAGTTAAATGTCAAGGTATTTTAGCAGCAAATCGAGACGCTCCTGTTCACCAGAATTTGCGGTGGTTGTCTCTTGATATCGCCCAATAACGCGGTAGCTAAAACGCTCAAGCGTAGCTACAATTCGTGATAGATCCAATTGATTTATTTTCAATGTGATTTTGATCTTGCCTTTATCCATCGGGTCTTCAATCATAATGCTGCTAATAACTTTTGCATTATTCTCTTCCACATAGCGGCATATCTCTGCCAAGGAGTAATCAATCAAATCCATTGATAACACAAGTATTCCTCCCGGCATTTGCACGGCCGCAGTCTGAGCAAACGACGCCATAATATCTTGTACGGTGATCACACCTACATATTTTCCTTCGCTGTCTACTACACAAACCATTTGTAGTTTGTGGTTTGCTGCCGTTTTTATAATGTCATAAAAATGGGAATCCAAACTTACTGTGCAATCTTTCCCCACCAATTCAAAGACGCTCAAATCGTTTTCGATATCGTTGGATTCTAAAATGATTTCTTCAGAAATAAATCCTAATAAAAAACCTTTATCAACAACAGGAAGATAATTGCAACGAAACTCTTCCATCCACACAATAGCCTTGTGCGCGTCATCCGTCACTTTCAGTGGCGGAATCATGTGGTTGATAAGTTCTTCTGCAATCATTTTTATTTCACTAAAAAATCTTCTACAAGATGATTGAATTTCTCCGGATGTTCCATCATAGGGGCATGACAACACTTGTCTATGAATTTCAATTCTGAATTAGGGATCAGCCGGTTAAACTCGTGACCTACCATAGGAGGTGTTATTGTATCGTTTAATCCCCAAACTAGCAATGTGGGAACCTTAATATTAGGTAATTCTAACGCTAAATTATTTCGTTGTGCAGATTTAGCTATTGCCACTATGCGCATGCATTTGGGAATGCTTTTGGTTGTTTCAAAGACCTCATCCACCAGATCTTTTGATGCAACGTTTGGGTCATAAAACGTATAAGCCACTCTTTCACGTATGTAATCGTAGCTTCCCCGACGTGGATAAGAACCACCCATTGTGTTTTCAAATAAACCGGAGCTTCCAGTAAGCACGAGCTTTGCCACTTTGGTAGGGTTGTTGAGTGTGTATAAAATTCCTACATGACCACCTAGTGAATTGCCCATAATGATCATGTTGTCAAGACCCATAGTATTAACAAACTTTTCGGTGAACTCACGAAGCCCAACTAATCCTGCTTCTTTAATTGGCATCTCATAAATTGGCAGCATCGGGATGACAACGCGGAGGTGCTTTGAGTAATGATTCACTACTTCCTCCCAATTGCTGA
>DASYTA010000610.1:0-2414 GCA_036002745.1 Cyclobacteriaceae bacterium
TTCGTTTTAATCTGTTGGTTGTAGTATCGATGTTAAAAAGGAAGAGATTATAATACGGTGAAAGTTTTTGAAATGCTTTAACATCTGTCGTTAATGAATCTGTAACACGATTCGAACTAAAGACAATCGTATTTGAATTAGGTATAAACGCAGGATCAAGATCGTCGTACGTGTCATTGGTTAGGCGCTTTGTTCTGTCCCTTCTACTACTCAGCAAAAACAAATCGTTTTGACCTTCAAAGTCAGCACTAAGAATCACAAGACGACCGTTATTCGAGAAACTGAAACTTCTGATATTACTGAATTTGTCAAGCTCACGCGGCAATTTTGTTCTTGTCTTAAGATCGTAAAGCCAAAAAATGTATTGCCCGCTCTTCACACCAATTACACCCAAGGTATTGGCGTCGGCCCAGCTGAGTAAAGGCACTCGATAATCTACGGTTTGTTTGATCACGCGGTTGCCACCTTCAATAATGATCGTTTCTTTCCCATTCTCCAATGACTTCACTTTCACGGTAAATTTTCCGCGATCATTTTCCGCATAGGCGATGCTTTTGCCATCAGGGCTAATCTTCACGGTAGTGTACGTTACCAAATGATGTTTCTGATCGGTGAATTGCAGCGAGTCAGATAACGGAGCATAGCTCGCAGACACACGCTTTTCCTGAGCCATGTAATAGTCACGCCATTCCAACATCAATTGTTTGAATGGTACACCTAGCGTGATCAAAATACTTTTCTCTTCATTGCGAATGATGCGCGTATAGTTGAGGATATTGTTGATGCTGCTCTTACCATATTTTTCAACAATATAATTCCAGATCGACTGCCCTACCAATGCAGCCTCGCGGTCTTTCTTGCGCAGTGCTTTGTTAATATTTTTTCCCTTCACCAATTGACGAACGTAGTCATCCATCTCGTCATTCCAGCCGTAAGCCACATAATACGAAGTGCCATCAATAAACCAATCTGGAAGATTAAGAAGTACTGAACTTGTAAACATTTCACGTAAACTTCCCCCAAACATCATCTCATTAACCAGGAGGTTAGACATTTTAAAGACCAACTCATCTTTAAACTCTTCCAAGTTACCCGGGTGAGCAATCTCCACGTAAGGCTTTACAAATTCAGTTTCTCCACTCACGATGTAGCGTGTATGGGCCAGACCTACGTTGCTTTGTTGAAGATCAACTATCGAATTGTAAAGAAATACTTTCGTTTTTTGATAAGGATAAAATCCAAGCAAATCAGTGATCCTGTCAAACTCAGATTCCAGATATTGGAGGGCCTCCTTTGCTAGCTTCCTTCTTTCTCCATAAAAATAGACATCGAAATTTTCTGAGCTGAGGTACTTCCAATCGAAGCTTTTGTACTGAATACGGTTGCGACCGTACGTCTCGCTGGCATGTTGCGCCTCAATACTTGAAAAAGATAACACTAAAGCCAAAATCCCTGCCAATCGGCACATCCGTCGCATCATATTTTTGCAGAACTAAACTTCGAATATAACGATTTAAAACGCTCAATATTTACCTCTGGTACTATTTCCCCATGGCCTTCAAGCCAGGCGGCCAGTTGACCTGAAAAATAGGGAGCTAAGCTCACTCCTTTCGTTCCCAAACCATTGAAAATAATAAGATTTTCGAATTCAGGATGTGACCCAATGATCGGTTTTCGGTCTGGAGAAGTAGGTCTAATGCCCCAATTTTGGTGATTAATAGTGAATGGAATTCTGATCAACTCCCTCAATTTTTCTTCCAGTTCTTTTTTTGCCTCTATAGAAACGCTTTGGGCTGAATCTTTTGGATTATAGGTAGCCCCCACCATAAATAATTTTTCGCTGTGGGTTGGCACGACATAAACTCCCCTGTTGAAAATAACATCGGGAGTTTCATGTAAAGAAATTGTTAACGTTTCCCCTTTTAGTGGATGAACAGGAACCCAATTAAAATAAGGATTGGTTCTAATCGCAATCCCATCACAAAAGATAATTTTTGATGCTTCAATATTTTCGTAAATGATTTTCTCTTTTTGAATAATTGCTTTTTCAAAATCAAGACAAGATTCCAGATACGCATTTTTTTCATTTAAGAATCGCCTGGTTGCTTCCATAAAAGTCACCGTGTTCAAGTAACCAGAGAATTCAGTTATGACTCCACCAAAAGAGTCATTCACTTTTCCATCAAATGCTCCCGATGTATAAATTTTTGAAATGAACTTCTTTAACGAATTACCCTCACTTTGAGCCATCCACTCATTTTGTTCTTCAATAGAAATAAAAGGTCGGTAAATCGGCATCGGATAGAAAAATCGTTGACCTAATAATTCTTCTGTTTTTTTGTAAAATTGAAACAACGCAGAAAATAGTTTGTCTGCCATCCAAGATCGCTTCAAATATTTGCCCGTGATCGGGT
>DASYTA010000611.1:0-17865 GCA_036002745.1 Cyclobacteriaceae bacterium
GGGCAGTTTTCACCATTGCTCTTATCACCTATTTCCTTACTATGGAAGAAACCGCCAGCTATTGGGACTGCGGTGAGTTTATTGCTGTGTCGTATAAGCTGCAGGTACCCCATCCACCCGGAGCGCCACTGTTTCTATTGATGGGCCGTGCCTTTTCATTTCTTGCCATGGGTGATGTAACTAAGGTAGCTTACTGGATTAACTTCATGAGTGTGCTGGCCAGTGCCTTCACCATTTTGTTCTTATTCTGGTCGATCACTCTTTTTGGTCGCAAGTTGATGGGCATCAAAAAAGATGCTGATATCACACCTGATCAAAACTGGCTGCTAATGTGCGCTGGCTCCGTCGGTGCATTGGCCTATACTTTTTCGGATTCATTTTGGTTCTCAGCTGTAGAAGCTGAGGTGTACGGTATGTCTTCTTTCTTCACCGCATTTGTAGTTTGGGGCGTTTTGAAATGGGATGTTATCGAAGATGAAAGTAAAGCGAATCGCTGGCTATTGTTAGTCGCCTATATGATCGGTCTTTCTATTGGTGTTCACATGCTCAACCTGGTGACCCTCCCCGCCCTTGGATTGATTTATTATTTCAAAAAATTCAAAACTTCCGTATGGGGTGTAATTGCTACACTCATATTAAGTAGCGGAATTGTTTTGTTTATAAACGATTTCATTGTTCCGGGTCTTCCATCCATTGCAGGAAGTTTTGAATTGTACTTTGTAAACGGATGGGGTTTGCCATTTGGATTTGGCGCTATGATTTTTGCGATTGTTTTAATTGGTACTTTGGTTTATAGTATCTGGGCTTCTTCAAAATCCGAAAATGGTGCTTATCATGCCCTGTTGCTATTAGTGTTTACCTTTGATCTCTTCATTGCTGTCTTATCTTCGAAGACTTTTTTAGCAATAATTCCCTTAATCATAATTTTTGCTATCGCCATATTTGTAGCCGGCTACGATACAGTTGAGAAAAAATATAAAGTTCTTGTCATACTGACTTTTGGAGTTCTGCCAGGATTAGCGATTTGGTATTGGTTTCTAGAGGGAAAACAATTGAAACCTATCCAGGTATTTACCAATACGATCACTCTCGCAATAACATTTATTTTGATCGGTTACGGATCCTACACTATGGTAATAATCCGATCCAATTACAACACATTGATCGATGAGAACTCTCCTAAAGATGTCATGAGTTTTGTGCGCTATCTAAAGCGCGAGCAATACGGCAGTCGTCCTCTCTTGACTGGTCCTTATTTTACGGCAAAACCTATTGGAATAAAGTATGGTTCTCCCACTTACATCAAGGGTAAAGACAAATATGAAGTTGGTGAACGCAGCTTTAGTTATGAGTATGAGCCTGGTGAATCTACCCTTCTTCCACGCGCATGGAATTCGGAGCATGCTGAAACCTATCGCAATATCATGGGCTTGGCCGAAGGACAGAAACCTACGTTCGCCCAAGACAAATTCATTTTCATGTTTAAGCAACAGATCGGTCACATGTACATGCGCTACTTCATGTGGAATTTTGCAGGTCGTGAAAGTGATGAACAAGGTGCAGGTTGGCTTCGCCCCAGCGATTGGTTTAAGAAAGTACCTTCAACTCTTGCGGAGAACAGAGGCAGAAACAATTATTTCATGATCCCCTTCATCCTGGGATTGATTGGAATGTTTTATCAGTTCACAAAGGACACGAAGAATTTTGCAGTGGTCGCATTACTTTTTGTAATGACGGGTGTAGCGATAGTTGTCTATCTTAACTCACCTCCTGTCGAGCCGCGCGAGCGAGACTACATCTATGCTGGGTCGTATTATGCTTTTGCATTTTGGATTGGTCTTGCAGTAATAGGCATTAGTGAATTCTTAAAGGGCATTATTAAAAATGCAAGAATAGCAACCATCGCTGCAACTTTAATAGGACTTACCGCGCCGGCATTAATGGCTAAAGATGGTTGGGATGATCACGACCGCAGTGATCGTTTTTTCTCTGTTGACTCAGCGGCAAACTATCTTGAATCTTGTGATCCGCAAGGCGTGATTTTCACTGGCGGAGATAATGATACTTTCCCTCTTTGGTATGCACAAGAAACGGAGGCTATTCGCCCTGACACACGTGTGATTGTGTTAAGCTATTATAATACGGACTGGTACATCGAGCAAAGCATGCGCAAAGCCAACGACTCTGAGCCGATGAAATACACTATCCCTTTGAAAGAATACCAACAAGGTGGATTGAATGACTATTTGCCTTATGCCGATCTAAAAATCAAAAGCATTGACGCAAAAGAATACCTCAATTTGTTAGCAAAGAAATATGCACAACTTAACGATGGGGAGCGTAACATTGTGCCAAGCCGTGTGCTTACAATTCCTGTCGACAAGCAGGCTATTATCGCAAAAGGAATCATTCCAAAAGGCATGGATAGCCTTGTGGTAGATGAAATGAAAATAAAAGTTTTGAAAGGTGGATTGGAGAAGAAAGACCTTGCCTTGCTTGATTTTCTTGTAACTACGAATTGGGAGCGCCCGATTTTCTTGAACAACACTTCCATCGCTCAAATTAATATTGATTTGAGTCCTTATGCTATTCAAGTAGGAAATGCCTACTTAGTATTACCAATTCGCAATCCACGCAAAGACCGCGAATACTTGGTGGATACAGATAAGAGTTTTGATATCATGACCAAGAAATTCAAGTACCGCGGATTAGATAATCCTAAGGTTTATTACAACGAAGATTACAAAGGCTTTGTCCTTAACCACCGCAGTTCAATCAACTCAGTCGCCCAGGCTTTGATCGATAAAGGTGAAAATGATAAGGCAAAAGAATTATTACTCTTTTCATTGGCAAAGATGCCTGACGTTGCCGTGCCCTATGATTACACAACAACTGAAACAGTAAACCTTCTTTTCAAAGTAGGAGAGAAAGCAAAGGCATTGGAGATTGCAAAAGCTGTAGGAGAACGTGCCATTGAAATTGCGACTTATCTTGCGGGTGAAGGCAATAGCCTCACTAATGAATTGCGAAACAATATTGTGATGCTAAATATTTTGCAGCGCACATTGTATGAAAATGGAGAGAATGAACTTGCCAAGAAGTACGAAGAAGCTTACACTAAATTATTGACAGACCTTCAGGTGAATGAAGGCGGTGGACAGAGAGGAAATTATTGATAGATAAAAAAATAGTTGCGGGCTATACAGACCCGCAACTATTAATTCTAAAGTCAGCATTTAAACAGCCCAAGCCTTACCAACTTTTTCAAGCGGTACACATCCATGATACGGACCGGGAACCTGATTGTATTGTAACACTTGCGTTGCACCAGCCTCGCTGGTAAAAAATCCGAGAAGTGTCAATTCTTTTATGGTAAGAACAAATGGATTATCACTTTTTTTGCGAGCATAACTTCTGAATCCGGGGGCTTTTTTCGCCGCATCAGAATCCAATGCTTCGTCATGTTTCTTCTTTACGAAAGCTAATTGATCTTCCTTTTTCAATAGCCCAAAAATATCTCCATAAGTTTTCTTCGCTTCTTCATCGAACTCAGCTAATTCTTTTAAGAATTTCTCTTGCAGTTCTTTTGAATAAGTCGTTTTCAATAGATCATCGATGAATCCGGGTACTCCCACGTCTTTAGCTCCCGGTGTTGTGGTCTTAGGCAAAATGATTTCTGCTAATTCACTAATAGTAAGTGCCTGGTCTTCCGTAAAAAAATCAGGTTTATAGACCAGGTCAGGTCGAGCCTTGCAACCATTTAATACTCCAAACGCAGCCGACGCCGAAATGGCGTAGCCCAATGTCAATGCTGCTTTTTGTATAGCTTCTCTTCTGTTCATGATCATAGCTTTTAGAGATTTCCTTTTTTCAATTCTTCCACCGCGTGGCCTGCTGCCCTTGCAGTAAGAGCCATGTACGTGAGTGATGGATTTTGGCATGCGGACGACGTCATTGCAGCACCATCGGTAACAAACACATTGGGTGCTTCATGAACTTGATTCCACTTGTTAAGTACCGAAGTTTTAGGGTCATGACCCATTCGAGCAGTGCCCATTTCATGAATTCCCAAACCGATATTATCAGCACCATCAAAAGTGGAAACATTTTTAAAGCCAGCGGCTTCAAACATTTCAGCGGCAGCGTCCATCATATCCTTGCGCATGGCTTTTTCATTTTCTTTCCAGCCTGCATCAATGTTTAAGGTTGGCAAGCCGTGGATATCTTTCTTCTCTTTGTTAATCGTGACCCGATTCTCAGCATAAGGAAGACACTCTCCAAATCCGCTCATGCCAATGCCCCAAGGCCCTGGAGTTGTTAACTTATCTTTCAGTTCTTCCCCAAACGACATCTCTCTAACGCCACGCGACCAACTTGTTCTTGCAGCAGCGCCCTGATAACCAAAGCCTCGTATGTAATCCTTTCGTTTGTCTGCGCCTATGTTTCTGAAGCGAGGGATATAAAAATTATTTGGCCTGCGGCCGATGTAATATTTGTCTTCGAACCCTTCTACTGTTGCGCTTGCACCAGCGCGGTATTGGTGATCCATCAAATTTCTTCCCAACTGATCACTTCCATTTCCAAGTCCGTTAGGGAATCGAGATGAAACAGAATTGAGCAAAATAAAAGTGCTTCCTAAAGTAGAAGCATTGAGGAAAATAATCTTTGCGAAGTAATCAATCTCCTCTTTCGTTTTTTCGTCAAGGATTTTAACGCCAATGGCTTTGCCTTTCTTTTCATCGTAAATGATGGAATGCACAATAGAGTGCGGGCGCATCGTCATGTTGCCAGTCTTGGCCGCAAATGGAAGTGTTGATGCATTGCTACTGAAATAGGCTCCATACGGGCACCCACGGTCGCACATGTTCCTGCTTTGACAAACTCCACGACTGGGATCATGAGGAAGTGGCGCTGTTAAATGTGCTGCACGGCCAATGGTAATTGGTCTTCCATTAAATTTCTCGGCAACTTTTGCTTTGAATACTTGCTCCACACAATTCAACTCCATGGGAGGAAGAAATTTTCCATCCGGCAAATGAGGTATTCCTTCTGCTTGTCCACTCACGCCGATAAATGTTTCTACATAATCATACCAAGGTGCAAGATCCTTGTAGCGAATAGGCCAGTCGATACCAATTCCTTCTTTTGCGTTGGCTTCAAAATCCAAATCTGCGAGGCGATAGGTTTGTTTACCCCACATAATTGAACGGCCACCAACATGATAGCCTCTGATCCAGTCAAAGGGTTGAACTTCTGTATAAGGATTCTCTAAGTCATTTACCCACCAGTGCTTGTTGGCCTGAGTTACCCAGGTGGTTCGTGCCTGAACCGGATAAAATTTCAATTCTTCAGTCGTTAATTTATTCGCGTGAGGAAGTTGCCACGGATCTTTAGTCATGGTAGGATAATCGGTGACGTGTTTTACATCGCGACCGCGTTCCAGTACCAATGTCTTCAGTCCTTTTTCGGTAAGTTCTTTAGCAGCCCAGCCTCCGCTGATACCCGAACCCACTACGATTGCATCAAACGTATTTTGCTTCTCTGCGTCAATGTTCAAGTTCATGATTTATAGATTTGAGAAGTCAAATTAAGATTTTGGTTTGACTTTCCAATCTAGTTTTTTGCAGATGGTTCCCGTGAAGGGATCCGGTAGAAATTTAAAACTATTTTCTTGCAATCAAGAAAAGGTCGAGCGACAGGGTTGGCTCATCCGATAAAACGTAATCCTCATGACGAATGCTCGCCACCAAGTCATCGGCTGCATCTTTAAGTTTATTGCGGTTAAGCCGGTTGAGCATCTCATATGGCATTCTTAGAATAGATGCCGGAAGTTTGTGTTGTAAATCAAAAATATCCCAACGCATTATGTTGTTCACAGATTTCTTATTGCGTTCATGATACTGCATCACTTTTTCATTCCCAGCAACGCCTTTCATTTCTACGTTAGAGAAATATTTTTTTGCCAGTGAAGTTAACTCATCTGCTGCGTACTCTCTTTCATGCCATGGATTCCGCGAAAGAGACATCGGGCGATTCGGTGTAGTTATCAATGCAAAGCCACCAGGTTTTAAAACACGACTTATTTCTTTCAGATAAAGATTATCATCCTTAATATGTTCAATAACTTGAAAACTTACTACGCAATCAAATGTATTGTCATCATACGGCAAAGGCGGAATATTTCCACTTACAAAATTTCCTTGTGGGAATTTCTTTTTTAAACCTTCAACCACTGTGGCAATCTTATCAATGGCCGAAAACTTTTCTACTTTTGGCATCAACCATGCAACACCGCGGCCTTCGCCACAACCTACTTCCAATAAATTTCCTTGAACTTTATCGGCTGCTACAACATAGGCCTTGAGCAGGCGTTGGTGGATGGGGTTGTCTGAAGTGATGGTTTCCGAAGCGATCTCGGTGGTATAAACTGCCATGAAAAAAATTTTGTGGGGCAAAAATAACTCAATTCATTAGATTTAACGTTTGAAAGTAAGAGTGAACTGTTAGAAAATATGAGATCGTTATTTATCTTTTTCGTTTTTTTGGGAATTTCAAAATTGGCAGTAGGCCAATCAGTCGCAGCAACGAATTTTAATTATTGGTATAGCCCTGTTCACGAGGTTGAGTTGCAAATACGGCCGGTAAGGACAGCGAACAAAATTATGGTGCGTTACACCCTTGTAGCCCGTAATGGAAATCCTGAAAAGTATGTCATCAATTGGGAAGCAAGAAACTCTTACGTTGAGCGCGAAGGAGTGCAAATAAAAGAAAAGGACTCCGTGCTTTCCGTGAACGGAAAAGAGAAACGTGGTTTTATTTTGTTGGATATTCCGGAGAAACCCTGGCTCCTTCTCGGCCACGTAACCAGTGGTGGCAGCAAGTCAACCTATTTCAAACTAATTGAATCCGCTTACCCTGTAGATGGTTGGATTGAAACCAGTGATGGTGTAATCACGCAAAATCATTTGAGTAAAAACAAAGAATACATCGCCCGCAGTGCCGATGGTAAACCGTTGATCGTCTCTTACTACAATACCGTGTTTCCCCCGGCGCTTCCTCCCTTTGCAGAAAAAGAAGGCCGTAGCGAGCGTTTCTTTTTTCACGATTCCATTTTTCATGTCGAGAGTGGTGGCAAATTCTTACCGAAAAAAGAAGGTCTTTATCTTTTTCAACAAGACACGACTGCGGCCCGAGGATTTTCTTACCGCGTTGTGAAGGAGAACTTCCCTAAGTTTACGAAGATGGATGAGCTAGTTCCTCCGCTTGTTCTTGTAACAACTCCAGAGGAGTTTGCTGAACTCAACAACGCACATGGTGAGAAAGCTAAATTCGACAAAACGATTCTCAACATTACGGGCGACAAAGACCGGGCGAAGTCGTTCATGAAAAACTTTTTCCATAACATCGAGCTTGCCAATATTTATTTCTCTTCCTATAAAGAAGGTTGGAAAACGGACCGCGGCATGCTGTACTTAATCTTTGGTCTTCCTGATGACGTAAGTAAGAATAGCGGCAATGAAATCTGGACTTATAAAAACATAAATAACACTAAATTCACTTTCGTGAAAAGCGGCAGCGTTTATGATCCTGAAAATTATATTTTACTTCGCGACAAAAAATTCACCGATACTTGGTTTGGTATTGTCGATCTTTGGCGAAAAGGCCGGTTTCAATAATGGAGAAAAAAGAAATGGTATTTGGTACTCGCGCTGTGATGGAAGCCATCAAAGCAGGGCGCGAGATAGAGAAAATTTATATTCAAGCAGGATTAAATAATGATTTGATCAAAGAGTTGATCAACACAGCTCAGGCACGCAAAGTCCCTTTCTCTTTCATTCCGCAGCAAAAGCTCAACAGCATTTCTTCCAAAAATCATCAGGGAGTGATTTGTCTATTGTCGATCGTTCAATATGCTTCACTTGAAAACATTATTGCTCAATGTTACGAGCAAGGCCGTGAGCCTTTCTTCCTGATTCTTGATCGAATCACCGATGTTCGCAACTTTGGTGCTATTGCCCGAACCGTAGAGTGTGCAGGATTAGATGGAATTATTATTGGCGAAAAAGGAAACGCTCCTATTTCAGCTGATGCAATGAAGACCAGCGCAGGCGCACTCAATCATTTACCTGTATGCCGCGTGAAAGACATGGCAAAAACTTTCCATCTGTTAAAAGACAATGGCATCCAGGTTGTTGCGTGCACAGAGAAAGCCGACAAGACATTATATGACTTTGAATTAAATACACCTCTTGCAATTTTAATGGGCTCTGAAGAAGATGGCATTTCACCGGAACTACTCAAGGTAGTAGATCATCTTGCAAAGATTCCAATGAAGGGGCAAATCGGTTCACTCAACGTTTCTGTTGCGGCTGGCATTGCCATCTATGAAGCTGTACGGCAGAAAACTCGGAAATCTTCTTAATCAAATGAAGAATTTAAGACTGAAAGTACTATCAGTTTTTCTTTTGGCTTCTATATTCTTTGCCGTTTTGGCTTCTCTTGAAACCACAAAAAATCTTGACATCGTTGTAACAAAGAATGATGTCTACAGCAATAAACAACGGATTGAAATTCAGAATAGCTCAGACACAACATTTCTCAAAAAGAGAGCTTACGACTTTATTGACGCATTAGATCAACGCAGTAAAAAAACAAGTGAAGTATCTGAGGATACATTAGAGTTTTTATCATACAATATTATCTTGTCATTTTTGACTTTAGTATTGCTACTCATCGAATTATGGAAGAGGAGAAAATAACTAAGTCTTAGAATTTTCAATTAAGCTTTCCATTAGTTTATTCTCGTACTTTGTATTGTGATTTCCTTACAAGAATTTCTTTCCCTTCGAAATGATCTTCCCGTTGTAGATGTGCGTTCTCCTTTAGAGTTTCAGGAAGGACATATTCGAGGAGTTCTTAATATTCCTTTGCTCAATGATGAAGAACGTGTCGCAGTCGGCACTGACTATAAACAAAAGGGACAATCTGAAGCCATTAAAACAGGGTTTCGGTTAGTCGGACCAAGGCTCGAAGAGATTGTAAACGAAGCAGGAAAAATTTCTTCTGGAAAGGAATTGCTAGTCCATTGTTGGCGTGGTGGAATGCGCTCGAATAATTTCTGTCAGTTCATTGGAATGGCTGGAGTAAAATCAAAAGCACTGACAGGCGGATACAAAGCCTATCGACAGTTTGGGCTAGAAGCATTCAAAAAACCATTGCCTCTCATTTTGCTTACAGGATGTACAGGCAGCGGCAAAAGCGAGGTACTTCGGGCGTTAAAAGAAAAGGGCGCACAAATACTCGATCTTGAAAAACTGGCATCTCACAAAGGTTCAGCTTTTGGTCATTTGATGATGGATCCACAGCCCACTACGGAGCAATTTCAAAATAATTTATTCGAAGAAATTCTGAAACTAGATTTATCAAAACCTATTTGGGTGGAAGATGAATCGATTGCCATCGGAAAAATATTTTTGCCCAACGACTTTTGGCAAACGATGATGAAAAGCCATATCGTGAAAATGGATGTTGATAAAAAAATCCGCGTTGAGCGATTAACTAATGAATATGGTTCAGCCGACCGAGATGAGTTTTTGCAAATCATGGGTAAGGTGACAAATAAATTAGGCGGTCAACATTTTAATGCAGCAAAAGAAAAATTGCTACAAGGTGATATGGCGTCAACCATTGAAATTCTGCTTACTTATTATGACAAAGCTTATTTGAATAGTATTGATAAAAGGAAATCGAGAGTAAAGACAACCACCACTTGGGATGGGAAGAATGTTTCTGATTTCGCAACTGAATTAATTAGTGAAGTGAAATCTAAGATTAGTTAACGATCAAGCCAATCCTTGAATTCCTGCACTCGCTCACGAGCTACTATCACATCCTGATCATCACAAGTTTTTAAAATTAATTTCAGGCGCGAATTGGAGTGACTAATCATATCCTGAATGGATTTCACATTCACCAGGTATTTTCTGTTGATGCGAAAGAATTTGGCTGGATCGAGCAATCCTTCAAGTTGATCGATCGTAAAATCGAGAATGTGCTTTCTTCCGTCGGCTGTTTGGCCAAAGGTGGTTTTTTCCATACTAAAGAAAAACTGTATGTCATTTGCTTCAAATGATTTCAGGTGTTCACCCACTTTAATTACAAAACGCTCTTTGTATTTCTTTGCAAGCATCTGCACAGCGAAGCCAATGCTCTCCAACATTTTTTCAGGAGCTGCATTCAACGATTGGTATTTCTGAACTGCGGCTTTCAACTCATCGGCATCAACGGGCTTTAGAATATAATCAATGCTATTGACCTTAAACGCTTTAAGAGCATACTCCTCATAAGCGGTTGTAAAAATTACGGGGCACTTGACTTTGCATTGTTCAAAAATGTTAAAGCTGATACCATCTGCCAATTGAATATCCATGATCGCCAAATCAGGTGAAGGATTTGAGGTAAACCACTGCACCGCCCTTTTAACAGAATCAAGAACAGCCACGATTTTCACATTTGGCACAATGGCTTCTATGAGTTTTTCAACTCGTTGTGCTGCTTGTGGTTCGTCTTCGATGATAAGAATGTTCATGGTTCCTCTACTTCAATAATTGGAAGGCCAACTGAAAATTTATCTGCATCTTCCCTCACGATCACTTCTTTGTTACTTAAAAAAGCATAACGGTTACGGATATTGTTCAATCCCATGCCGGACGAATTTTCGCCCATTGCTGACTTTCGTTGCAACTTGTTTTCAACCCAAATAAATCCGTTCTCGATTTTCATCTCGACATCCAGGGGATTCTCCTGTGAAATAATGTTGTGCTTGATGGAATTTTCCAACAGCAATTGAAGAGCTAGTGGAGCAACGTTGCCCGCGGCATTATCCAAATTCAATTTTACTTTGAGGTTATCTCCAAATCGAATCTGTTGGAGGAACAAATACGATTTTATAAAGCGAAGTTCTTCCTGAATGGATACGGTTTCTTTCTCTCTCGTATCTAAAACATATCGATACACCTCCGACAACTGCTTGATGAATTTCGCGGCCTTGTCTTGATCTTCATACACCAGATTGGTTAATGCATTCAAACTGTTGAAAAGAAAATGAGGATTCACCTGACTTTTCAACGATTCATATTTAGCGACGGCACTTTCTTTTTTTAATTTCTCTGCATCGAGAGCCGCCTTGCGCCAGTTTTCAAGAAACTCCTTGCCATGCATGAACGTAGAAATTAAAAAAGTAATAGGGACTGCTAAAGGAAGCATGTCTCGTGTGAATACTACATGAAAATTGGTTGCCCAATTGAAAATCACTGTTAAAATGTAGATGGCACCAATCGTAAAACCAAAAGTGCTCAACACGCCATAAAGCAATCTTTGTCCTGGAGTTCTCGTCCATGACGAAAATTTATCGACCCAATTGCTTACGAGTTCGTTACCTAACCACAGAGTGATGCAAGTCGTGGAACAAAAAATCCCCGATAAAAAATAAACGCGAAAAGAATTTATACAATACGGATACGGACACACGAAATAAGTCATAGCAAACCCAGTGATCACCAATGACACAACCAATCTTACCTTTGGATTTATTTTCTTAAGCACAAATTTGTTTCTTCATTCAAATGAACAGAACTAAACTGGATGAAACAAAAAGACTGACCAAAGAAGTCAGTCTTTTTGAAAAATTTATTGACAGTTTTGTTTAAGATCCACAGTAGTTTGCTTACCCCATCTTGGCGCTACTGGGTTATCTGTTTTATATGTTTCGTATTTCTCTAGAGCTTTGGTCACCGTGCCGCAAGCTTGAGTGGTCGGCGAACCAAAAAATTTCGCGGTACCAAATTGTAACTGGGCAAGTAGCATCAGTGCCCGAGGGTTTTCGGGATTTGCTTGCAAGGATTTTTCTAAAGTTTGCATAGCCAGAATGGAATATTTTTGTCCACGGGAAGGAGAATCTACACTTAATCGAATCAAATAAATGAATGCTTCCATGGCAATAATCTCTGACTCATTTTCACTTATTGCTTTTGCTTTTTCAACTGAAGAGGTGGCAAGGTCGAGATAACTATCCTTCTTTACATTATCCTTTTCTCTAGTAGCCATCATCACGTAGCCGAAGGCACTGTAGTAGGATGGCTCCCATTTTGTTTTCTCTGCATTTGCAATACGATCAAATCCATTGACGGCACTTTGAAGTTCTTCGATGGATTGTGCTTTGTAAACTGCTTCAATGTTTTTTGTCATCGCTTCGACATACCGGCCGTCGTTGGCATTTGCAACCACAGTAAGTGCCATTGTAAAAAGTAAAATAATTGTTTTCATAATCGTTGGAGTTAAAGGTTTTTGATGTTTATAGGTTGGGTAACTGGTTTATCGATTTATTTTTAGAAATAGTAATGAACACTGCAAGAAGTATAAAGCGCGGTGCTGGCTGGCGTATTGCCTGACTTACATATTCGCCCGAGCTATTTGGCAGAGTGCTGTATTGATATCCGAAAATATTATCGCGACCTAATAAATTGGTGCAAGAGGCATAAATGATCAAATATGTTTTAGGCAAATAACTGATGTTGGTACTAAGGTCTTGGTAGTAAGGGGTTCGATCCGATTGGAATTTTTCGGCGGGTAGATTTGGATTGTAATACGGCCGACCGCTAGTATAACTGTACGTAAATCCAACTTGTGTTTTAATCGGAGTGATAAAATGTTTGTAGACGAATGAAAAATTGTGTGATGAGGCAAACGTAGGAACAGCCGCATAGGGATAGTTTAAATAGTCACGCTTGGTATCGAGATAAGAGTAGGAAATCCAATAGTCAACATTTTTAAAACTTTTCGAATCACGCCAAAAAAATTCAATCCCTTTCGCGTAGCCGTTTCCGGAATTCGTCAGCTGATAAGGATTATTATTTACATACTTGACAAGACTAAAATAATTTTTGTAATATGTTTCTACTCTAAAAGTTCTTCGTTCGGAATCAACTTGATAACTCAAAATAAAATGTTCCGCTCTCTCAGGGGTTAGTTGAGTATTGATTCTTGTGTACTGGTTTTCTGGTGTTTGCCGGAATGATCCGTACGCCAATGACACTTGTCCCTTCTTCGCTGGCTTATACGCCATAGAAAATCGCGGGTCGACACTGGCTTGATTAATCAGTGAATTGTATTCAAATCTTCCACCAGCCTTGGCTACAAAATGCTTGCTTGCATAAGCTTCTACTTCTCCAAAGAAAGATGAGATTGACTCATTGAAGCTGCGGCTTTGAAATTGTTTTGAAATTGTATCATAGCGTGATGCCGAATAATTTCGATCGATTACTTCTCCACCCAATCGAATCTCTACTTGATCTGAAAGCGAATGTTCAAATACTGACTTGGCGTGAATTCCTTTTTCAGTTTCATTCAAGATTGAATCACCAAGTGTTACATCATTCTTATTATAGGTGTATGAAAGTCCGCTGCGCATATTCCACTTTTCGTTCAACAAAGTTTGATAGCTGGCATTACCATAGCCGTAGTTGTTGGCAAGTTTATAAGGCAACCTAACTGTTGGGTCAAGAATTGCATGAGTGTACATTTCAAAGTTTGAGTTGTTGAAATTTCCAAAGAGCTTCAACATTCCAGACTTTCCAACCTTCTGGCGGTAAACTGTACTTCCTTCAAGCGAAATCGGAGCAGTCTTCCAATCCAAGCGTTGTTTAACTAGTCCCATATAAGGATTGAGATTAGTGTATTGAACTTTACCTGTCCACGATGCCTTTTCCCACACTTGCGTATGCGCTATATCCACACCCACTGAAAGTAAGCCAATGTCTGTCTGATTAATTTCTGCTTTGTCTTTGGAATTTAATACGAGTGTAGACGATAGTGCCTGCCCATATTCAGCAGAATAACCGCCCGTGCTAAAACTTATTCCTTTAAACATAAAAGGGGGAAATCTTCCGCGCGATGGTGTGTTTGGTGCAGATGGATTGTAAGCACTGAGTACCACCATACCATCGATAAACGTACGCGTCTCATTGCCAGTGCCACCCCGCACAAAAAGTCTTCCGGTCTCACCAACTTTTTGAGTTCCTGGTAAAGTGTTTAGCGCTCCTGCAATGTCTGCGGTTGCTCCAGCTGTTGTAGCAATATCAATTGCTTTTAAAATTGTTCTTCTCTTTTCATCGCCAGCTGTGAATGAGCCGGCGGAAATCACTACAGCATCCAATTGGTTGATCTCTTCTCTTAGACTAATTGTTAAGTTGATTTCGCTACCGTTGAGATAAACTGTTTGTTCAAAAGTTTTATAACCGACAAACGAAGCAATGAGAATTTGCTTTCCTTTTTCATCACTAATCATTGAGAACGTTCCGTCTGTAAGTGAACTCGTGCCATCATAGGAGTCTTTTATCATCAGGTTCACTCCAGGCAAATTTTCACCTTTAGAATCTTTAACTGTACCTTTGATTTTGGTTTGTGCCCAAAGATTGACCGAAAGTGTTAAGAGAATTAATGTGAGTATTGGTCGTGTCATTCCTTTTTTTTTGGCGATTACACGACAAAAGTTCTCTCTCAATCGCATGAAAAGAAAAAGGAGTTACTGAAGTGTAATATCACTTGGATGAATTGTTAGATCGGTAAATTTTCATGGATTCTTAATCATCACCTCGGTCTGTGTCCTCACGGACCGAAATAAACAATTGTCAATCTGTTGGGTCGTGTATTTCTACAATTGATCCAGCTATTGAAGCAGCCTAGTCTGTTTTATTTTCACAACGTCAGGCTTACAGCAATCTTGAATTAAAAACATTATGAGAAAGTTCATTGTAGTGATAACATTGGTTTTAACGGCACAATCTGGCTGGTCTCAAGCCATGGAAGTTATAATCAAAAATGTGAACGATGCCGAAGGCAATGTTCTGGTTGGATTATATTCGAATGAAACAGATTTTTTGAAGAAGCGCTTCGCCTCTCAGAAAATAAAAGCAAGCAAAGGTGAAGTTCGTGTAGTTTTCGAAAACATTCCTGTAGGAAAATACGCCATCAGTGTATTTCAAGATTCGAACCTCAATGGTGAGCTCGATAAAAACATGATAGGCATTCCCAAAGAAGGTTTTGGTTTCTCCAATGATGCGATGGGGATGTTTGGACCACCGAACTTCGAGAAGGCAAGTTTCGATTGGAAAGGAGAACAAGTGGTGAGTTTAACCTTGAAGTATTATTAGAAATAGTTTCAGGTTACAGTTACAGGTTTCAGGTCTCAAGTCGATACAGACTTCGTAACTTGCAACCCTGTAACTCGGAACTCATGAATGAGATTAAATTAACTCAATACTCTCACGGTGCTGGCTGCGGTTGTAAAATTTCTCCAGCAGTTCTTGATACGATTTTACACTCCAATCTGCCAAAACAAAAATTTCCATCTCTCCTTGTTGGAAATGAATCGAAAGACGATGCTGCGGTATACGATATTGGTGATGGCACTTGTATCATCAGCACCACTGATTTCTTTATGCCGATTGTGGATGATCCTTTCACCTTTGGTTCGATCGCTTCAGTGAATGCAATCAGCGATGTGTATGCCATGGGCGGTGAACCTTTTATGGCGATTGCTATTCTTGGTTGGCCGATCAACAAAATTGCTCCCGAAGTAGCTAAAGAAGTTTTGGAAGGAAGCCGTAAGATTTGTGTCGATGCGGGAATTCCGTTAGCCGGTGGCCATAGCATTGATTGCCCCGAACCTGTTTTTGGTCTTGCGGTATCAGGAAAAATGAAAAAAGAAAACCTGAAAAGAAACGATACAGCAAAAGAAGGTTCATTGCTTTATCTGACGAAAAAGCTGGGCATTGGAATCATTACCACCGCTCAGAAAAAAGGAATCGTAAGCGAAGCGCATTTACAACATGCTGTTGACACAATGCTCACGCTAAACAAACCCGGAGCGCAGTTTGGAAAATTGCCATACGTGAATGCGATGACGGATGTAACTGGTTTTGGTTTGCTTGGTCACCTGGTTGAAATGTGCGAAGGCAGCAATCTTTCAGCTGAGATAAATTTTAATGACGTTCCCAAGTTTGATTTCTTGAAAGAGTACATCCAGCAAAAATCAATGCCTGGCGGCACACAGCGCAATTGGGAAAGTTATGGAAATAAGATCAGTGCAATCACCGATGAACAAAAAGCTATTCTTACCGATCCTCAAACCAGCGGTGGACTTTTAGTTTCCGTCGATCAAGAAAAGAAAAATGAGTTTGAAGTTTTCGCTAAAACGTTGGGATTGGAATTAAAATCTTTTGGAAAGATGATTTCGAAAGGAAAGAATTTAATTTCTGTCGCTTAGACAGTTAGACCTTAGAACTTTTTCCCAGCAACAAAAAATCAGCCATCACCAATGCAGCCATTGCTTCAACGATTGGCACAGCACGAGGCACCACGCACGGATCATGACGACCTTTGCCTGAAACAGTTACTTCATTTCCCGCTTTGTCAACACTCTGCTGGTCTTGCATGATGGTGGCTACAGGCTTGAAAGCTACATTGAAATAAATATCTTCTCCATTGCTGATGCCGCCTTGTACGCCACCGGAGTGGTTGGTCTTTGTTCGGATTCTGTTTCCGTCTTTGTAAAACTCATCGTTGTGTTGTGAGCCGCGAAGTTTAATTCCTTCAAAGCCGCTTCCGTATTCAAAACCTTTCACCGCATTGATTCCTAACATCGCATGACCAAGTGCTGCATGCAGTTTATCGAACACTGGCTCGCCTAAACCAACAGGAGAATTTTTGATGACCCCCGTTACAATTCCTCCGATCGTATCACGATCCAATCGCACTTGATCAATCAATGCAATCATTTTTTCTGCCGTTGTAGCATCAGGGCAACGAACAATATTGTCCTCTGTCTTACTGAGATCCATCGACTTGTAATCAGGTGCTTTGATTTCTCCTACTTGTGAAACGAACGCATTGATTTCAACTCCTGATTTTTTCAAAAGCAATTTAGCAACGGCTCCTGCGGCTACACGTGCTGCTGTTTCACGGGCAGAACTTCTTCCTCCGCCTCTGTAATCTCGATTACCATATTTGACCTCGTAAGTATAATCAGCGTGCGATGGTCTAAAGCTTTCAGCAATGTGACTGTAATCTTTACTTCGTTGATCTTGATTTTCGATTACGATAGCGATGGGCGTTCCCGTAGATTTTCCTTCAAAAACTCCAGAAAGAATTTTAAAAGTATCGTCTTCCTTTCGTTGCGTTGTAATTTTCGATTGACCAGGTTTTCTGCGATCAAGTTCAGATTGAATGAATGCTTCATCGATTTCTAGTCCTGCAGGACAGCCGTCGACAATAACTCCTATAGCTGCACCATGTGACTCACCAAAAGTATTGATCTTAAAAAGAGTTCCGAAAGAATTAGCCATTGTTTACAGTTAATCAGCCTTGTATTTATCAGGAGTAACGGCTACCTCAAAAAGGAAAACGCCATTCTTATCTTTGTAATTGTACACAACTGTAGTAGAGTTGTCTCGCATGATTTTCATTTGAGGATTAGTCTTAACAATATTTACAATGTTAGGCTCGATTTTGCCTTTTACCTCCTCAATGTTCAATGCCTCTTTTTCGAAGTTTACTAAAGTGTAATTGTACTGAAATTTATTTTCAGGAAGGGCAATTGCATTGTCAAGTCTCGTTTCCTTATCCACCATTAAAGGGCACGTTTTATTTATCTCATTAGCAGCATTCATCATCACTTTATCAAATGAAGGCGTTTTAAAAAATAGTTGCTGTACTAAAGCAGAAAACAGAACACCAACAACAATTCCTATTATCGCTTTAGTATTTAGCTTACTACTCTCCTTTTTCTCCATTCTAATTGATGATTTG
>DASYTA010000612.1:0-5421 GCA_036002745.1 Cyclobacteriaceae bacterium
CCAGGCCTTGCATATTGCGCAAGATATATGTCCAGTAACCCATATTGGCTGGCTCTTCTTGTACCCAGGTCAATTTCGCTCCCTTGTATTTTTTAAGAACTGCGTTTAATTGCTTTTCAGGGAACGGATGAAGTTGTTCCATTCTCACGATGGCAACATCTTTTGTTTTCTTTTTCTGCTGAGCTTCAATCAAATCGTAATAAATTTTGCCCGTACAAAGAACCAACCTCTTCACACTCTTTGGATCCGCATTTTCGTCGTCAATAACTTCTTGGAAAGAACCCTTTGTAAAATCTTTAATCGGAGAAACCACCGAAGGATGACGAAGCAATGATTTAGGTGAAAAGACGATACATGGTTTTCTGAATTCCCAAGTCACTTGCCTACGCAACAAATGGAAAATGTTGGCAGGTGTTGTTGGGTTACAGACAATCATATTGTATTCAGCAGAAAGCTGCAAGAATCTTTCCGGGCGGGCGTTAGAGTGCTCTGGCCCTTGACCTTCGTAACCATGAGGCAACAACATTACTAAACCATTCATGCGCTGCCATTTTGATTCAGCGCTCGAAATAAATTGATCAATCATTACCTGTGCACCATTTGCAAAGTCACCAAACTGTGCTTCCCAAATCACTAGTGCATGAGGTGTTGACATTGCGTAACCGTATTCAAATCCCAACACTCCAAACTCTGATAACAGCGAGTTGAAGATGTTGAACTTCAGCTGGCCCTTTTCAATGTTATCGATGTTGCAATAAGCCTCGTTAGTATTTGCATCAACGATATATGCATGACGGTGACTAAAAGTTCCGCGCTTTACATCCTGTCCTGACATTCGAACGGGTACACCTTGCGAAAGCAGCGAACCATAAGCAAGTAACTCCGCTTCAGCCCATCCTAAAACTTTATCATCGAAGAAAGCAGTCTTACGGTCTTTCAATAATTTTTCAATCTGCTTAAGTGGTTTGAATCCATCTGGAATTGTAGTAAGTGCTTTTCCTACTTTATCAATAACAGCTTGTTTGATACTCGTGTCTGGCGATTGATCAAAATCTTGTGGTTTCGACTTTCTTAGTTTCTCCCACTCGTTTTCGATTTTTTGTGGCCTGTAAGGCAAAGGCTTTTGCTTTACTTCATTGAGTCGATCTTGCAGTTGATTGCGGAAACTCTTGTCGAGTTCATCCGCCAATGTTGCATCCAAGTCACCACGCTCCACTAATTTCTTTACATAGATTTCACGTGGGTTGGGATGTTTTGCAATGAGGTTATAAAGTTTGGGTTGAGTAAACTTTGGCTCATCGCTTTCATTGTGACCGTGCCTGCGGTAGCAGAGCATGTCGATAAAAATGTCCTTACCAAATTTCTGGCGATACTCAACGGCCAAGTTAGAACAGAAAGTAACAGCTTCAGCATCATCTCCATTTACGTGAAGAATCGGAGCGTCAACTATTTTAGAAATATCTGTACAATAAATACTTGTACGTGCATCATCATAGTCGGTAGTAAAACCAATTTGATTATTGATTACAAAGTGAACGGTACCACCCGTTGTGTATCCTGGCAAGCCCGACATTTGAATTACTTCATAAACAATTCCCTGACCAGCCACTGCAGCATCTCCATGAATGAGAATTGCCATTGCTTTGCTCAAGACACCCTTATACTCATCATCTATCTGGCCACGTGTGTAGCCAACTACCAAACCATTCACGGCTTCAAGGTGTGATGGGTTAGGTGTGAGCTTTAAATAAATTTTATTTCCCGATGGCGTATCAATGTGACTAGAATAGCCTAAGTGATATTTAACGTCACCATCGCCCATTGTCAAATCAGGGCTGACGTTGCCTTCAAACTCTGTAAAAATTTGCTCGTATGTTTTGCCAAGTGTATTCGTGAGAACATTCAGTCGGCCGCGATGCGCCATCCCAATGACTACTTCCTCCACACCAAGTTCAGCTGCTTTATTAATAATCGTTTCTAAAGCTGGAATTGTATTCTCTCCACCCTCGAGTGAAAAACGTTTTTGGCCTAAAAACTTAGTGTGAAGAAAATTTTCGAACACAACAGCTTCATTGAGCTTACTTAGAATCCTTTTCTTTTCCGGCTGGCTTGGATTGTAGGCGAAATACTCCTTTTCAACTTTTTGATTGAACCAATTTCGTACTTCATCATTTCGAATAAAATTATATTCAAAGCCGATTGGGCCGAGATAAAGAAATTTTAATCGCTCAATGATTTTTCTAAGAGAAGATTTTGGCATCCCGATTTCTGAAGCGACATCAAACTCTACATCAAGATCGGCATCAGTCAAACCGAAGTTGGTGTGATCCAGTTGTACCCCGTGATCTCTTCTTTCCCTTACTGGATTTGTATTAGATTTTAAATGGCCAAAAGATCGATAAGCAAAAATCAAAGTCCTGACATAAGTCTCCTTGATGTTTCCTCCTTCAGTCGAAGCATGGCCATTTTCGCCGTAACGCTGACTTGAGAAATCATACCCTTCAAAAAACTTTTGCCAGGTAGGATCTACACCTGTCGGGTTCTGTTTGTAATTTTGATAGAGCTGATCGATATAACCTACGTCAGCATTGGAGATATAGGAGTATTTGTCCATGGTTTTTTCGGAAAGGAATCAAACTTAGAAAAAATTGAAATATCTAAAAAACCTAATAATCGCTTAAGCAAATGTAATGTATTTGGTGAGTTTCCTATTCTCCGATCATTTATAACTCCATTTCCTGAGGCACTTTCGAAAAAAACAGACTTGAATCAGCTCAGAATTGCTACCACCGGTTGTCAGTCTTAAAAAAAGCCTTACTTTTGCAGTCCTTTTAAAAACGGACGAGATCCAACCTTAAAAACTAACAAATGGTAAAAATTAGATTGGCCCGCAGAGGCAGGAAGAAACTGGCAATGTTTGATGTAGTTGTGGCTGATGCCAGGTCACCCAGAGATGGAAAGTTTATTGAGAAAATTGGGACCTACAACCCATTAACTGTTCCAGCAGCTATCGAATTAAAAGATGATAGAGCATTTCATTGGTTAATGAATGGTGCTCAACCTTCTGACACTATTCGCGCTGTACTTTCTTATCGTGGAATTTTGTACAAGAGACATCTTCAGATTGGTGTAAACAAAGGGGCTATTACGCAAGAACAGGCCGACACGAAATTGGCAGATTGGTTGAAAGCAAAAGAAGCTAAAATCCAATCAAAGATTGATAGTGTAAGTAAAGCTAAAGCTGATAAAGCCAAGGCCCGTAAAGAAGCTGAAAGCAAAGTACGCGAAGCACGTGCTGAAGCTATCCGCAAAAAAGCTGTTGTTGCGGCTGAAACTCCTGCACCAGCAGAGGGCGAAGCAGCTCCAGCACCTGAAGCACAGGCTTAAATCATTACGAAATTTAAAATGCAAATGCCAACGCTACTGTGTTGGCATTTTTTATTTAGATAAATGACATTCGAGGATTGCTTTAAGATTGGGTATGTTTCCAAAACGCATGGCCTTAAAGGCGAGGTTACTGCAGTTATTGAAATTGAAGCTGTCTTAGAAGACGCTACTTCTCTATTTCTTGATTTAAAAGGAACTTTAGTCCCTCATTTTATTGAAAAAATTTCAGGAACTACCAATAAGCCATTCATCAAGTTTGAAGGAATCCAATCCCTCGAACAGGCTTCATCCCTAAAAGGCTGTAGCATTTATATGCTTAAATCCGCCAGGGCGAAATTGAAGCGGGGAGAATTCTACGATGACGAAATAGTAGGCTTCGAAGTAAAAGACAAAAATTTAGGCCTACTAGGAGAAGTAAAAGAAATCCAAAGTCAAGGGCCTAACAAGCTTCTATCTATTATTCATAAAGGCAAAGAAACACTCATTCCTATACAGGGTCCCTTTATTACCAGCATAAACAAATCAAAGAAGTTAATTTTCGTAGAATTGCCAGAAGGCTTTTTGGATATCTGAAATCATCCTATCGGCTATTTTTAGAGGTTCGTCCTTCCTTTTTGTGATTTTGGCGACAAACATTGCGTGCATCAAATATTCATCCATTTCCTAAAAACCACCTGATAAAGCCCCGCTACTTTTGCTTTCGAAACGTGGGTATGAAACAGGCTATTAGAAATCTGATTATCGGTAAAGACGTTTACATCGAATCTCGCAACGAGTATCGGCAGATAATGCTTTCCGGCCAATATGCGCTTCTGTCGTTGGCCGTTATCGGATTTTATATTTTTATGGAGACTCCTCTCGGATTCAATCCTTCCAAGATAATTCTTTGCCTTTCCTTTGCACTCGTTGTTTATTCCTTGATTCTCCATCGAAAGCAAAGACATTGTTTAGCAAACTACATTCTTTTCCCAACGCTTAATTTATTAGTGTATCTTTTTGCTTCCAGTGAAAGCCGTGATACTTGGGCTATTGTCTTTTTTATCCCAATATCTCTTGGATCATTTGCTGTGTTCAACTATTCTCAAAGAAAAGTTGCCACTACTTTTGCGCTATTAAGTTTTGCCCTTTTTGTTTTCTCGATCGTTCAAGATTTTTCAATACTTCCTTATAGAAATTACTCCCCTCAATTTTTGCAGGTAAATCAGTTAATTAATTTCGTTGTCGCCTTCCATGTCTCGGTGATGACAGTTTATCTACTTATTAGTTTAAACCATCACACCGCCGACCAATTAGTTCAGGCCAACAAGCAGCTAAAAAAATTAAATGATGAATTAGATAGGTTTGTTTATAGTACTTCACATGATCTGCGCGCCCCCCTACTTTCTGTTCTCGGTCTATTGAAATTGGCAGAGGGAGATATCAGCAAAAAAGAATTGGACAATTATCATGGAATGATGCAAACTCGGTTGACATCGCTAGATAAGTTTATTAAAGACATTACGGATTATTCGAGAAACAACAGGTTACAAATCGTAAATGAAAGCGTTAATCTTTTTGCGTTGACAAATGAAATTTGGGAGTCGTTGCGATATAGTGCCGATGCACAAGGAATAGAGTTTGCCAATGAATTGCCCGAAGACTTTACTATGATTAACGATGGAACTCGTCTGCGCGTTGTATTAAGCAATCTTATTGCTAACGCCATTCGCTATCATGACCATCGAAAGGAAAAAAAATACATCAAAGTTTATCATAATATAACCAGCACTTCCTTTTCATTGCATGTAGAAGACAATGGACAAGGAATCTCTCCCGAACTCCATTCTAAAATCTTCGAAATGTTTTACAGGGGAAATGAATCATCTCAAGGATCAGGGCTAGGTCTCTATATTGTAAAGGAAACTTTAGCCAAACTCTCTGGTAGCATTCAACTTTGCTCAACACCCCGCCAAGGAAGTACATTTTCTATTTCAGTTCCGAAATAATTTTTCTCTTACCCAGTTATTGATCGCAACTGGTGTAGTTACTCCGTTT
>DASYTA010000613.1:0-2077 GCA_036002745.1 Cyclobacteriaceae bacterium
CCTACATAAACTTCATCTTTGTTGGTCGTTAGCGCGAGCAATGCATCTTCTTTGATGTCGACAAATTCTGTTGGCGTGTTTCGGCCAAAAAAATCATTTGGGTCGCGATCAAAAAAACTGCGGAATGGATCGGACTGCTGCTGCACAGGTGGCCCCACTTTCACTTTCTTTCCATTTATAGAAAACACCTGATCATTCACCTTCATTTTGAACGGAGGAACAGTTACCATTCCTTGTCGTACGGGCACGTAGGTCATGATGATACTTTGCGAAGAGCTCATCTGCCCATTGATAATATTGGTTTGCGAGGAAGATGAAGTTCCTCTCTTCTGGAAGCCTTCTATTTCCGGAAAATTGTCATAATTTTTTAAGCGGTCATTATTGACCGTTACGGTAATCGTCCAGGCTTGATTTTGCCCTATTTCATCGGGACCTAGGTCAATTTGGACCCCCTGTGCCTGGATTTCACAAAAAAATAATACACCCCCTAGTAAAAAAAATATCCTTTTCATCATAATTTCCAATGCAAGTCGTTGTGCAATAGGTTGCGGGTACAAAAATAGGATTCTTCTTTTTTGTTGTTAAACAGTTTTATTACTTTCATCGTTGTATTGCGGCAGACGGCTGTAATTCGAACCAAAATTTTTGTAATAATGAAGATGCTCAATTATGTCAAAAAGATACTCACTCGTGTGAGTTTTGACGCCCGACTCTTTGAAAAAGAGTTGAGGAAAGCTATCAAAATGCTGGTAGCAAATGAAGTGCAGGAGCTCAAGAATTGGTGTTATGCCAATTATGGGCTTCAATACGAAGCGATCTTGAATCGCTGTTTCGTTATGGCTTAGTATCTTAAAACTAATTACCGAAGAATCCCGCCCAGCGCGGGATTTTTTATTTTTGAATGAATCCAATATTTCTCTTCAACCCCTCAAGCTTTGTTCGCTTCACGGCTGATTTTTTGAAAAGTTTTTGAAAAACTTCTTCGGTTATTTCTTGCCAGTCTTTCGTTTTCATGTTGCCTAAATCGGGATGCGGCTTAAAACTAGGTTCCTTGTGCGGCTGTGAAAAACGATTCCACGGACAAACATCCTGGCAGATATCACAACCAAAAATCCAATTTTCAAATTTGCCTTTCTGTTCAATCGGAATTTCTCCTTTCAGTTCGATGGTGAAATAAGAAATGCATCTGCTTCCATCCACAACGTAAGGTTGAGGAATGGCATCGGTAGGGCAAGCATCCATACAAGCGGTGCATGTTCCACAGTAGTCTTTGACGGGTCCATCAAAATCCAAATCAAGATCAACAATCAATTCAGCCAAAAAGAAAAAACTTCCAAGTCCTCGATTGAGCAATAAAGAATTTTTTCCTATCCAGCCCAAGCCTGATTTTGCCGCCCAGGCCCGCTCATGTACAGGCGCCGAATCCACAAATGCCCGGCCGTTCACTTCACCAATCTCATTTTTTATTCGCTCCATGAAAATTTTCAACTTATCTTTCACTACAAAGTGATAGTCTTCACCATAGGCGTACTTGGCTATTTTTAATTTATCCTCCGAAGCTTTAGCGAAGGAGGAATCTGAACTTCTCGCTAAATCTTTTTTCGGAAAATAATTATAAACAAGACTGATTACTGATTTCGCTCCAGGTACCAAAAGCCTTGGGTCTAATCGTTGATCAAAATTTCTTTCTAGGTAACTCATCTTTCCTGCATAACCACGCTTCAACCATTCTTCCAAACGAGGTGCTTCGTCTTCCAAAAATTCTGCTTTAGAAATTCCACAAAAGCTAAAACCTAACTCGGTAGCGATAAATTTGATAAACCTGGTATTTTCTGACCTGTTCATAGTTTCAGGTACAATTTTAGACATACCATTCGTAATTCGTGTTTCGTACCTCGTACATTTGTATTTCAATGACTTCCGATAAAATAAAAACCCTTGCTGATGCGACTAAACAGGTGAAGTCCTGGCAAGCGGCTGGGCAAAAAGTGGTGTTCACCAACGGGTGCTTCGACTTGTTGCATTTAGGCCACGTAGATTACCTCGAGAACGCAAGAAACCTGGGAGATAGGCTTGT
>DASYTA010000614.1:0-2075 GCA_036002745.1 Cyclobacteriaceae bacterium
AAATCATTATGGAACTCCTGACGAAGAAAACGTTCCATACGTAAGTGAATTTGGTGGCTACTGGTCAAAGACGTACAATACTGACGAACTTGTAAGATGGATAATCGAGATGGACGCTGAAGAGGAAATAATTGATGAAATCGTGGCCGCTATTGGCTACGACAATGATTGGTGTCTTCACAATCCAGAGTTTCCAAGGGATTCAGAATTTTTAAGTATTGATTGGAAGGTTTTCTGCAAAATGCTAAAGCACAAAGTCAGGTATGTTTTTTTTAAGTATCCAAAAAAGGTAAAAGCGGACGAGTACCGCAAAATCGAACCGGCAGCGATATTAGAGAAAATCGGTAGGGCCATCATCGGGCTTAATCTTCTACGTAGAACAGACAGTGAATTGTTCAGCAACCTTCAAATGTATAGGGCTCGCCAACATAAAAAGACAGACAAAGTAAAATCGTGCAAAAGTATTGGGCCTCTTGCTCCCTCGGAAGCCAGAGGCGCGAATCGGTTTAGCCCGCCAGGCATCCCCATGTTTTACGGTTCCAAAAAAAGATCAACTGCAATCCTTGAAGTGATTGATCGAAAAAAGAAAAATCAAATTGTCACATCGGCGCTATTCAAAAACATAAAACCGCTGACGTTAGTAGATTTGACAAAGATCCCACAGCTCAGCATTTTCGATCTGGACAAAGCGGAATTTTATGAAGAGTCTGTATTTCTAAAACAGTTCGCCCGACACATATCAAAAAAAATAAAAAGAGGCGAGAGTCAGCATTTTGAATATGTCCCTACTCAAGTGATTACCGAATACTTCAGGCATGTACTTTCAAATGAGTATGACATCCCAATCGATGGTCTAATATATCGAAGCTCAATAGTTGAAGATGATGAGTGTTACGTGATCTTTGCAAGCAGACGACATTGCAAAGATGAAGGTGCGGAGACCAACCAAACGAAACTAGTGCTTGTAAAGAATTCATTTGAAAAGAATCAAGTGAAGGGCTTCAGGAGCAAAAAGGTACAAGTCTTTGAATCACGCTCATAAATTTTTAGTTAGAGATTCGACTGCAAGGAGATAATTTTTCCGATTGGTTCTTTGAGTTCCAGAAAAGCCAACCCTCAGGAATCTCTATTGCCGTGAATAGGAGTAACTCCCATATATTTGTTATGTCAGTTAGAAAATCACTCAAAATTGAGCCCTACCATGAGAATTGGCTTTTGTTTTTAGAAATTGCAAATTGGTGTGTTTGTTGGCTAACTCCAATATTGCTCAGGGATCGTGAATTCCAAAGTACCGTAATGGGCAATCTGACAGTTCCGCGGACAACTGAATAATTGAACGACAAGTGAATGCCGGCAAAGGTAAGAAGAACTAAAAAACCTACTGTTATCGATATCTTTTGCGGGGCCGGGGGCTTCTCAGAAGGCTTTCGTCAACAAGGCTTTAAAATTGTAAGGGGCATCGATCACTGGGCTCCAGCGATGGAGACATTTAATCACAATTTTAATCTCAAGTGCCCAGTAAAAGATGTTGTCGATTTCTCAAGTTCAATCGAGGAGATAGAGGCGCTTCCCGACACTGATATTATTCTTGGGAGCCCACCGTGTGTCACGTTTTCTTCCTCTAACATTTCCGGCAAGGCAGATAAAACTGAAGGGGTTACGATGACGCAAATTTTCCTGCGAATCGTGGCAGTTAAGAAATGGAAAAAGGAATCGATTCTTAAGGCTTGGTATATGGAAAATGTGCCGAGCTCCATAAAACATCTTGCCAGCGAATACACATTTGACGACCTCGGGCTTGGGGAATGGGCTGCAAAAAATAAACTTGGAAAGAGCAAAGTAGCTATCAAACTAAAAGGAAATCAGCAGATCATTAATTCGGCTGACTATGGCAGCGCGCAATCACGCGAACGTGTAATCTCAGGTGAGATCATAAAAAAGAAGAAACTAATAATACCAAGTTCGACTCATAGTAACCAAGCTATTGGGTTTCAACAGAAGCTTCCATGGGTGCAATTGAAAGAGATAAAAAATAAGTTGCCGCTACCGAATTCTTCGCGTAGTTCACGGAGCAT
>DASYTA010000615.1:0-7583 GCA_036002745.1 Cyclobacteriaceae bacterium
AGCAAGACCGATACCGTATCCAATAATACAGTAAGTCACAACGATGTTCAGGTCAATAATGCACCCATTCCCGCCAACAACTTAACACCTACTCAACCAACCGCTTCAACAAACGCTGCTAACAGTATTGGAGAAAGTAAGAATCCAACAGTAGTTCCTACGCAGGATAGCACAACGAATCAACCGATTCTTTTAGCAAAAGAAAACACCCAAACAACGCTTATCCCTACCACTACACCAGTAAAGAAAGATTCCATTATCAACCAATCTCCTCCCATAGAAAGGACCATTGCCGAGGTGACAGAAGTAAAAAACGTTCAGCTGGAAATAACCATTGAAAAAGATACGGTCAAGACCAATGCCCCCCCGTCAACTGGAACCATTAAAAAAGATACGCTCGTACAAACTCAAAGCCACACGTTACTACCCAATGAAGCGCTGACCATAACGGGAGATAAAGGCACGGTTATTACTTTCCCGGGAAATTCGCTGGTTGATAAAAACGGGAACCCGGTGACCGGGGAAGTAAAGGTAAACGTGGAAGAAGTTTACAACAAAGCGGATATGATTACCCATGATGTGCAAACTAGTTCCGACGGAAAATTATTAGAGTCTGGCGGTATGGTACAGGTACAGGTTACGACAAAAGATTCGAGTGCTGTTTTTTTGAAACCGGGAAGCGCTTATGAAATTCAGTACCCAGCTGAAAAGAAAAAAGAAGATATGCAATTATTTACCAGTAACTCCTCCGGGCAAAACTGGGAGCCTGAAAGCATCAAGGATTCCACCTTCAATGAAAACAAACAATCATTGGACAAATATATTTTCAGAAATTCTAAAATGGGTTGGACCAATGTGGACCGTTTCATAGGCTTGAATGAGAGCCACAAGTCTAACCTCAAGGTGGGACTGACCGGAACGCCTGATGCCAGCGTGTGCCTGGTTTTTAAAAAATTCAATTCCGTATTGAACATCACGAATAAAAAAAGTGAGTTTATGTTTTACAATATTCCCACAGGCGAAGAAGTTACACTGGTGGCCTTTGCCAAATCTGGAGACCACGTTTTGTATGCCAGCAAGAATATTACTGTAAGTAAAAATCAAAATGAACATCTCACGTTAGAAACGCTAAGTGCAGCGGAATTTCAGCAACGGATTAAAGAGTTTAATTGACCAGGCCACTCTCCCCAACTAGCGCAAGCATCTCTCTCAGTTAGCGCGTTTGCAAAAGGGAAGATGATAGTAAATTGAAGTTGAGATTGTCAGTCCAGATTGCGGCAATGCGATGTAAGCGGCAGATATTAGTTGAAAATAACAGTCGAGTTGATCATTGATAAACCGCTTTCATATTCTTTAGAGTGTTTATCGTTTTCTAAAGTGTCTTGAAAATATACGAATCTAGATTTAAAATCATTTAGTTTTATTTCATAGCATTCTAAAACAAGATTCTGACCCACTAACGACACAAATATTTTTTTTCCATTCCACATCTTATGGCCTAATTCTTTTTGAAAATCTTCAATAATGCAATTTTTCCTTCCGAATTTCTCTACCACTTCATCAATAAGGCTGGCTAACGTAGTTTCTGCATCGATTTCGAAAACTAAGACCACTAAACTATTTCCGCTGAATGTCCAATTTTTGTATCCAAGGTCCTGTGCAAATTCATAAGATAAGTTCCTCGGATATTTAAACGAAATAGCTGAAGTTTTAAATACTTTATAGTCTGATAGTTTTATGGAAATAGTCGGGTTTGAAATTACGGAGCCTAATTTTAATTCCTCATTTTCTGAAACATTATAAGTTTTACCATTGATGGTTAATTTAAAAATTGATAGAGGTTCAGTATTTCCAATATTTTTTAAATCTTGACTTTGTGAATAGAAGCAAGATGTAGATAATAAAAGAGTCAAAAATTTTCTTTTCATGAGGAGTTTCTATTTATTAATATTTGCAGCTAACGTTTGGCTATATGCAACTCTGTCTCCAATATCGCAAAAATTCTCCGATCCTTTCTTGAGGAAAACTGTGAACAGACATTAAAGTCTTTAAGCACAAAAAACTCTAAAAGTCTTTAAATAGACAACGTTCAATTCTGGTGTAAAAACACAAAAGTCTTTAAGCGATTAGCCCATGGATATATTAAACTTATTTTGGGCTGACGATAGACAGGGTTGTCTATTGAATGAAAAAGGAGTTTGGTTATAATTAAAGCCAAGCCTTTAGGGCTTGGCTTATTTTATATATGATTGACTCAAGTTGTTGCTCTGAAAAAATCAGCTTAGTTTCTTTTCAAGTTCTTGAATTTTAACCTGAGCAGCATCGTTGCCTAACGAATAGGAGAGTTTATACAACTCTAATGCTTCACGTCTTGTTTCTTTCTTTTTGCGTGGAGCAAATTTTGTACGGTCAGCAGCTGTTTCAAGAGCTTTCGCCTGAGCAAAGTAGAGACCGGCTACCTTTATTCTGTTTTGATCGTTGATATCTTTCACAAGTGCTTCTAATGCAGACACATTTCCACTTCTAAGTTTGATCACTTCTCTTTGACTCGATATGGTTGAATCCTTTTGATTAATACTTGCGATAAGGCTGCCGTTTTGATCACGCAAGTTGATCACCTCAAGTTGAAGCGCAACAATTTCCTTGGATTTAGATTCAATATCCGATTTTAGTCTGTTTATCATTGCTAGTGAAATTCTATGCGAGCCTTTCGCACGATTTTCTAATAAAGCTATCTTTGTTTGCGACTCCTTTATATGTGTATTGATTGCTTTTAATCGCTTTACATAATCAGCATACGAGATACCTTCTACAATTTTTAATCGCAACACGTGGCGATTCATATCGATTGAGTCAAGGATAACACCCACTTCATTCATGGCAAGTTCTGTTTTCCTACTTTCCGCAAGGGCATTGTTGAGCGAATCGACTTTAAGTTGAAGCGCTTTTTCTTTTGTGTCGCAGCCGAAAAGTGTTGCCGCCAGCGCAACTGCTAAAATGTATGTTTTCATTGGTTTTGTTTTTTTAAGTTTCTCTCTTAGTAAAGACTGGTGCAAAGTAAGATCGATTAGTCCCAAGCTTGTTACACAATCAAGAGGTTGAGTTACATTATTTACTTATTTGTGAATCACGTTACCATCTTTACTTCGCCTTTCTTGCCCATTTTGTACAAGCCAACACCTATCATTATTAAAATAGCTCCAAGCATGGGTTCCCAAACTAGATGGTCGATCTTTATCTGAGCCATTTCAACCTTCTTTGGATCTGTTACTCGTTCCTTTACCAATATGCCAAATGTGGTAATGAGGGTAAATAACAAACCGATTGATAAAATAATGATGCCCGTTTTTTTCATGATTCAATGATTTTAATTTTCTTCCAGTTGATAACAAACTGTTTATAAGTTAAAACCTAACTCCTACAGTAGCCTGTAACCAGGCATTTTTGTAACGAGGTGTAGTGGATGTGTCGCTTCCGTTATTATTTCTCAAATCCCACCCTGCTCTTGCACCCAACACTAAATGGTTAAAATTAAAATCCAACCCCCCTACAAAGCACAGTATATTTTTACGGATGTTATCGTTTTTAAATGCTTGTTCTTGTTGAATAGTTGTAGATGAATTTGTGAAGACATCTTTTTGTGTAAGCAAATAGGAAAACTGAGGGCCCGCAAGTAGTGTCAAGAACCGGGCTGGCTTTATCGCTACTAGCAATGGCACATCGATAAAACTTGTAGTCCTCGAAAGATCATAAGAACTTCCTAAGAGAGTTCCTTTTCCATTAAAGCCTTTTTGAGAATACAATACTTCAGGTTGAATACCGAAATACCTTCCTATCGGTATCGACAGAAAAACACCTCCTGCAAATCCGTATTTTGCTTTTGCTACGAATGCCTCGCCTTGGGCATCATACACGTTTGAGTAATTAGCCCCAGCTTTTAATCCAAACATGAGTTGTTTGCGATAATCGTTATTCTCTTGTGCATGACTACGAGTAGCGATGCAGGTAATAGCCAGTATTGATAGTATGATTATTTTTTTCACTTTGATTTTATTTTTATTTATTAAGAACTAAAGACTTGAAATGAGTTTGTGTAATTCTTCTTTCGTCTTGCCCAACTTTGCCTGAAGCTTTCCCATCATTTCATCGTGCTTTCCGGCTACGAGCAAAAGATCGTCATCGGTGAGTGTAGCATATTTTTGTTTCAATTTTCCTTTGGTCACATTCCAGTTTCCAAGCAATTGTGTAGTGTTCATTTTTCAAGTATTTAAAATTTTCCCCTGACTGGGGACAGTCGTGAATTTATTTCCACTCTTCAAAGGTGGGCCACTTTGCTCTCAAAAGTATTACACAATTAATACAATGGATTGCATCTCTCACACATGGAATGCAAGAGCCTCGTTATAAGAATCCTAAAACAATTTCGAAATGGAAATTTTAAACGCCACATGATGCGTGGCGTTTAACAAATAAGAAATTAAACGCCCGTATTCGGACCCATGAAAGATCCCCAATAACTATTGACATCAAAATAATGACTGTTGGTCTCAGGCCAATGATCTTTATCAAAGCCAGGTGCTTTTTCTAAGAACGCCTTGTCAATGTTCAACACAAAGTCTTCATTTTTAACATTCAGTTTTACCGCCGAGAAAGGAATGGCAAATAGTTTTTCTCCAAACCCAATGAAACCGCCAAACTCAATGACTAAATACTGGATTCGGCCATCCTGTGTATTTAACATGATGTCCTTTATTTTTCCGATGCTCTCGCCTAGTTTATTCTCCACATTGTCACCAATAATGGAACTAGCTGTTAATATATGTACGGGCCTGTTTGCATTAGCACCTGATTGATTCTGACCTGTTGCGTTTTCTTTTTCAAGATCTGATGAAAGATTCATTTTGTTAAATTTTTATTTGCGTTTCCGTTATTCGAGAGTTTCAAGTCGCTTTCAATGGGCCTCCTAAATAGTTTATTAAAAACAGCCTTTCCTATTGATTTAATTGAGCCAGAGTTGTGTGTGATTAAAGTGGCAACTGTAAATTGTAACAGTGTTCCCATGATTTTCTTTAGAGGGCTAACCGATGAACCTAATAATATTGCCTTGGTAAAATAGCCCGTTGTTAACGCAATAACATTATTGAATACTCCTTTTCTAACTTCGGTTGACGATGAAGCTTCTTTAAAAGTATGTTTGATCAGATTAATGGGTTTTAAACTTTCATACGTAAGATGAAACTGATCACGCAAAAGAATCCACTCGTGTGAGCGTTGTAATTGCAATCGATTAATCGATTCTGTTAACGTTTGTAATTCTTTGCTCTTTTTCATCTCTGCTTTGTCATTTGAGTGATGATTGAATTGCTCACCGGTGTTTTGATCCACTCGTGACGGAAGACGTAGAGGAGTGTCGTCACCATGGCATAAAATGCAGCTACTACAAAAAAGCCATAGTACGGTTTGCCTAACAATTCCCCCAGCCACATAGCAATTCCGATATTGATGACCAACATAAACACTACTCCTACCATAAAAATTGAGAACCGAACCACTAATGAGGAAACCACATCAGCTGATTTGTCTATTGCCGTTAACTTAAACAATTCCAAACTTGTCTTGCTATAATTCTCAGCCTTTTCAAAAAGCGTTTCAATGGGTGTGGCGATGTCGTTCATATTGAAATAGTCCGTTGTAAAAATTAAAATGATAAGTGAAACAAAACTCAGGCTATTCTATTCTTTACTTCTTTCTTGGCCTCTTCAAATTTTGCCATTCCTTTGGCACTCAATTCTTCGGCTTGATGAATAGCATTCTCATATTTTTTTGAGGCCTCTTCAATAAAACTGTCCAATTTCTTAGTTAAGTCATTAGTGAAATCTTCTCCCTTACTTAAAATTTGTTTTCTTGTTACGCTTCCTTTTTCTGGTGCTAACAAAATACCCAATGTTGCGCCAATGGCAACACCAGCCAATACACCCAACACTACTTTTCCTGATTCCATAAATTATTATTTAATTAATTACCATTTCTCCTTGATTAAAGCAGTCTGCTTTTCAAGACAACAAGTTGGGCATTTTGATTTTTCAAAATATTACACAATCCAAGGGATAGATTGCATAATTCACATATAGGTTTCTAGGCAGAGATGCCACTGATTAATTCTCTCTCAAAATAAACTAACTCCCTTTTACTTTCTCTCTCTTGAATTAAACAATAATATATTCCATTGACATAGCGATTCACAATTAATTTCAGGGACGGTCGTATTCGTTCGGTTACAATTTCACCGTTTTTATATTTATTTTCCATGATTCACTTGTTTATTCATTTCGAAGTTGCGTGTTTACAACGGGTAAAGTCTTACATAATTTTGAGAGGCTCTTATATAAATCACACGTTTGATCACAAACTTCAACCTCAGCCTGTGTTAATAAAAGTTGCATTTGCTTCTTATTTTTTTGACAATGCACGATCGCCTTCATATTTTTCTCTTGGCCCCTCATTATTCAATTCATGCATATCCCGATAAGCCCTTTGCAATGATTCAGGGATAGGGCCATGGTAGATAATTTTGTAACAGGAGAAGCCATTGTAGGGAATACTGTCATTGTTGGAATGGAATTTCACTTTATCCGCAGTTCCATTCTTAACAAAAAACTCTCTAAATACTCTGTCTCTTTCTATCACTAATTTTTTGAATTCAGCGTTCACCGAATTATTAGCTAAGTAGTAACGGCATTTATCTTGAATCGTAAACATCAACGTGTCTCCTGCACCTCTGCCCTTCTTTAACAGGTGCATGAAGGCAGCATCCTTGATTGACATTTTATTTACAGCAATAGAATCTTCATTGGTAAAAGTTTCATTTTTACCTCGTCTTGAAAGGAAATATTTTTTCTTCGCTTCAAAAAAGAGAATCTGCTCTTTTTCTTTCAACGCGTATTCGTTCGGATAAACAGTTATCGTTGTTGTCTTGCTCTTTTTAAGATATTCCGCCATCATTCGAATGAAATGCTTCTGCTTGTTGTGTAGCTCATATTGACGCATACCCCATTCCAGCGTGAGTGTGGTCTCAATTTCATCTTCAGCTGTTCTCAATTTTATTCCATACGGAATGGTCACCGGTTTAATAAAAACATTTTTGAGCAAATCCATCACTACATCGTGTAAATGAAACCGGGGATTTTTAAGATTACCCGAAATAGGAATGTCGTAATCAATTACATTGCCCCGTTCACGAACGAAAGGCATTACCCAAGACAACGGAATCCATTTAAAGTTTCTATTTTTTATTCTCTTCGATACGCGAGGCTCGATAATTAATACGTGATTGACACTTTTAATTTCACCATCACGCACATTCCAAACACCATTGAGGTCGATCGTTCCCCGATCCATTGGAAATGATGTGTATGAGATCAAATATGGATTAAATGCGCTCGCCGGTATCTTATTAAGATGATAGTACATGTCAAAATCTCCACTGTCCTTTGGATTGATACTTAGTTTTATTGATAAATCGCCAAAGGGTCTTACTCCTGATTGTATATGCATCGCTATCCGTTTATTGTTCTTATTAATAG
>DASYTA010000616.1:0-3416 GCA_036002745.1 Cyclobacteriaceae bacterium
CCCAATGCTGCAGGAACGAAATTCACTAACGCCATAAAGGCTGGCGTTCCTGCTTCGGCAGGAACATTTAAATGGATACCTGATAATATACATAACACTGATTCGCTGACTGTAGTGGTCTTCTTGCAAAACGAAGACACCAAAGAAGTATACCAGGCATTCATAAAAACTGTTAAGACACCAACATCTGTTGTTACTGGCATTGAACCAATCTCTGTTGAGAACATAAAAGTTTATCCTAACCCTTCTGATCAAGAGTTCACTATCGAGCTGTCGTCTCCTGCGCAGGAAAGTTTGAAACTAACCATGGCGAATCAAGTAGGTCAGTTTACTGAAGTTGGCGCTATTGGTGAAGGCGAGCAAAGCAAGAAAATCAGTACCCAAGGACTAGCCGAGGGCGTGTATATTTTGCAATTAGGAAGCAATGGAAATGCCTTAAGAACCAAGGTAGTGGTGCTGCATAAGTAGGATAAACATTACATTAGAATATTTTGTATACGCAAGTATTAAAGCCTCTTTTTTTAAAAGGAAGAGGCTTTTCTTTTTGCAGATTTGTTTTTTTTATGCGCAAACCTTACTTAATTTTCAGGCCCAAAAGTCAATGATTAACCAGGCCTAACCCGTATGGAAATATTTCTCAAAGCCGATACCTGGCTTGCATTGCTTACACTTTGTTTTTTGGAGATCGTACTCGGTATTGACAATATCATTTTTATCTCCATCGTTTCTAACAAGCTTCCTGAAGAGCTTCGTCAAAAGGCACGCAACACCGGTCTCTTCCTTGCTATGTTCGTGCGCATTGGTTTTCTACTTGGCATTACATGGATCATTGGTTTTAAAGAACCCTTATTTGAGGTGGCCGATTTTCTGCCTCAGTGGATGATAAAATTCATGGGTTTTAATGGAGATCACGCCTTTAGTGGCCGCGACTTGATTCTTGGATTTGGCGGTCTTTTTCTAATCGCCAAAAGCACGATGGAGATTAATCATGAAATGGAAGGAGAGGAGGGCAAAGGTGGAACCAAGAAATCTGCAGTGCCCACCTTAACTGCAACGATTCTGCAAATCATCCTTCTTGATATCATTTTTTCTTTCGATTCAATTTTAACTGCAGTTGGTATCGTCAACGAGGTAATTATCATGATCCTGGCAGTGATTGTGTCAATAGGAGTGATGATGTTTTTCTCTGGCGCCATCAGTAGATTTATTCAGCAGCACCCTTCTATGGAGGTGCTCGCACTGGGCTTCTTGATTCTCATTGGCTTTATGTTATTCATCGAAGCATTGCATTACCCTGTGCCGAAGGGATACATCTATTTTGCCGTGGCTTTTTCACTGTTGATCGAGCTCACCAATATTCGCGTGGTGCGAAAACGAAAAACGGAACCGGTCAAACTCCATAAACCATTCAATGAAGAAGAAATTGAAGAAGCCGTTGGACAGGTAGAAGTGGAACCTGTTTACTCAAATGATCTTAGCTACCCCATTGGAAAATTTGAAGGAAAAGAAAGTTATACCCCAGAAGAATTAAAGATTTTAATTTCACGTATTGAACGATTGCCAGCCAAGTTGGAAGCTGCCGTAAATGATTTATCAGATGAGCAGTTGGATACGCCTTATCGCGAAGGAGGATGGACCGTTCGTCAGGTAGTTCATCACGTATCGGATAGTCATATGAACGCTTACATTCGCACGAAGTGGACACTCACAGAGAACACGCCAACGATCAAAGCGTACAATGAAAAATACTGGGCAGAGACTCCGGATAAAAAACTTCCAGTAACCGTTTCAATAAATTTACTCCGGACGCTGCACTCCAAGTGGACGAAAATTATGAAGGCGCTGACACCAGAGGAGCTTGGTAAAGCGTTTATTCACCCCGACACGCAAAAGCATATCACCATTAGTAGACTAATTGCCACCTACGCTTGGCATGGCGATCATCATCTCGCGCACATTAACTATTTGAGGAAGAGAATGGGTTGGTGATACAATTCTCTCTAACCACATTGATTTTATTTGTTTCAAGATGTATTTACCTCCTTGGTTTTTATTCAATACTCATCTCGAAACAATTTATCCATCACTCTTTCGTAAAGTAAGTTTAAAAGATTTTCAGCCGGAAAGAATTCAAACACAGGACAACGATTTTCTCGATTTATATTGGCTAAAGCAAGACGCTAATAAAGTTGTAATTATTTCTCATGGCCTGGAAGGCAACGCTCATCGCGGTTACATCAAGGGCATGGCAAAAGCCTTTTATGAAAATAGATTTGATGTACTCGCCTGGAATTATAGAGGATGCGGTGATGAAATGAACAAGGCACTTAGATTCTATCATAGTGGTGCCACTGAAGATCTTGACGAAGTTGTTAATCATGTCATCCATCAAGGATATAAGAATATTTATCTGCTCGGCTTTAGCTTGGGTGGAAACCTTACTCTTAAATACGTAGGTGAAAGAAAGACCAGTGCTCTTATAAAAGGAGTGGTTACGTTTTCTGTGCCCATGGATTTGTACACCAGTTGCTTGCAAATAGCTAAGCCATCTAATTGGATTTATTCAAGACGCTTTTTGAAAAGCCTGAAAAAGAAAATAGTAACAAAAACACAATTGATGCCTGGACTGGATATAAGCAAACTTAAAAATATAACTACTCTTGAGGAGTTTGATGACTGCTTCACGGGCCCATTGCATGGATTTAAAAGTGCTAGAGAATACTATCTACGTTGCAGCGCGATCGGATTCCTAGAAACCATTTCTGTTCCAACTTTGATCGTAAATGCTCTTAACGATCCTTTTCTAAGCAAAGAATGTTTTCCGGAACAAATAAACAATTCACTCATACAGTTTGAAACACCTTCAAGAGGGGGGCATGTGGGATTCTCTCAATTCAATAGAAATGGCTTATATTGGAGTGAGCAAAGAGCGCTTGATTTTATTACCTCTCTAAATGATTGAACGATATTCTATCGGAGTTACTTCAAAGCAACTAGTGCAACGATATGAGATAGATGAGCCTACTGCTCATCAAGCGAAATACAATGCCGCTCCATCACAATTACTTCCAATAATTACTCACGAGACTCCTCAAGGTTTTTCTTTTTTTTATTGGGGGCAACCACCTGGTTGGTCAAAAAATAAAACTTTAGCCGAAAAAATAATCAACGTTCGAGCAGAGCAGATTTTAGAAAAACCTGTTTTGAAGAAGAACTTAATGCAGCATCGTTGTCTTATTCCTGCTGATGGATTTTATGCCTGGAAAAAAGTCGGAAAGAAAACTATGATTCCATGGAGGTTTTCTTTGAAAGACAAGAGCATTTTTTCTATCCCGGGGTTATGGGAGGAGTATGAGGATGAGGAAGGAAATTCGTTTCATACGTTCACACTTATCACAACTCCGTCAAATGATTTT
>DASYTA010000617.1:0-10104 GCA_036002745.1 Cyclobacteriaceae bacterium
CGCTTAAAATTAATTGACCCAACCCTGCTCTCGCTGGATAGCATTGACCCAGGTTTCGCTCGCCAGTTGGTGAAAGTCATAAAAAACACGACGTATCAGTCCGAAGAAAAACATTATGACACTGTCAACCGGTATTCGGCATGGGTAGAAAAAATATCTCATGATGGTGTTCTCACAGAACCTGAATTGGATAGCCTCAAAGAAATAAAGAAAAGCCAGTTCACACATCTCGATAGCATTTGGTTTCTAAATTTTGATTCGTTTGCCAAGAAAAAGAGTGAAGCACGAAAAGAATTATCTGACAGCTTATATGACGGTAAGAGGCCAATTAACTTTTACTTTGACTCTATAGCCAGAAACGAAAACTATAAAACCTATCAAAAGATCCTTGCTAAAAAGACAGACGCCAAAATGAAAAACGTCTTGCTTACAACCAGAGATAGTGCTTTACAAAATACTGTTGCTTTTTTAAAGCGAAGGGTGACGAAAATTTATCAGAAAAATACTAACAGTACGGCCGGGCAGAGTGAATATGAAGAGGTCATTGACAGCACTAAACGGAATAGTTTGTTGAGTTCAATAAGAGAATAGAAGCGGCAAATACACGAGTGTAAAATAAAAGGAACGTTGAACACAACAACGAGTATCCTTTCGATTGAGGTGATTGATGAAAACTGGTATTTACCATGTCAAAAAATTTGGGGTACCATCGAGCCATTGATTCGGAAAATTGGAACAACAATAGTCACCTAGTAAAATGGAATCCAATAACCAAAAAAAATTCATTGGACTTTCGCGTAGTGTTTTTGTTAATCGCTACAAGACAGACATTGCCAAAAGAAATAAAGCCAAAGGGGTACGGGCTTTAGAAAAACCAAAATTCAGTCTTGCCGATTTCTTAAACGAAAAAATTTGGAAGTGGATAGAACATTCACTTCGGCATTTGCTTGGCAGCAAACACGAATTTCAAGTGTATAAAAATGGTGGCGTTTATCCTTTACAATCAAACAATACATCGGGCAAAGTTACAATCTCCATTGTCGCAGACTGGGCAACGGATACCGAAGAGTCTGTTGCCGTGGCCAATAAAATTAAATCCCTCTCTCCAGACTACACGATTCATCTGGGTGACACTTACTACACTGGCGAAAGTGATGAAATAAACGATAACTTCTTAAAACCTGGAGCTCCATGGCACAGGGGCAATCGTGGTTCATTTGCACTTATGGGCAATCATGAAATGTATTCAATGGCCAAGGCATACTACAGAGATTTGTTGCCAAGCATGGGACCATTTGAAAATGGAAAATATTCTGGCCAGGGTGCTTCCTATTTCTGTCTTACCACCGAAAACTGGATCATCATTGGGTTAGATACGGGCTACAACTCCGTAAGTTTTCCTTATGTGTGGAACTCGTTTAAATCAAATTGTCAATTGCCTGACCCACTCATGGAGTGGTTAAAGAAAACAGTAAATCTTGCAGAAGAAAAACGCGGCATTATTTTGCTTTCTCACCATCAATACGTTTCAGCATTCTGTGGTGAAAAAAATTATACCAAACCTGCCGAACAACTCGCCCAACTTATCGGGACTGATAAAAAAGTAATTTGGATTTGGGGACATGAACATCGCTTTGCCATCTATGGTAAATATCAAAGCAGCAAAGGGATTTCAGTCTACGGTCGTTGCATCGGTCATGGTGGCATGCCCGTGGAGCTACACGCTATGACTTTGGATGGGATAAAATTACCTGGCGTGAATTTGTTAGGCTACGATAATCGAATCAGAAAGCAACTTGGCGGAGTGGACGTTGGCTGGAACGGCTTCGCACACCTTACATTAGAAAAGGAAAACCTTACCATCTCCTATTACGATACGAACGGACTACTCATGGAAGAAAAATGGAAATCAAATGCTAATGGAGAAATAGCCTGCAATGATATAACACTTAGTGAGAGTGGAAAACAAATGAAATTTTTAAAATCAGCAGAAGACCTTATCAATAGTTAATGTTGGATGAACCTTGCTGTGAAACAACTATGAACACATTGATACATCCATTAAAACAATTCAATTCTCGAATGATTAAAAAAGAATTCAACAACTTCTATTTATAAATCAAATATGAAATTCTTAACGAATAAATTCTGGATTGCATTTATTACAATACTTTGTATTTGTTTGCTCTTGAGCTACTATCTCTTTGTTGTTGTCTCAGGAAAGGAAGCAAATTTGATACAGAAAGGCTATCGGATATTAAATCAAATTGACAACAACATTCATGACAAAGCTGCTGACTTGAAAAAGAACGCAGGGTTTATCTTCAATGCGTGCAGTCAATTGACTAATGATAACGATTCTTTAAAAAGATTAAAGGAAACATGGTCAAAGGCTAAGGAAAACAGAATACTCCACGGCAGTGATCCCACTGAAAACGCTAAGTATGGGCAGCTCATGGCTGCGGTGGAGAAGAAATCTAAAATTTTCTTAACTCCCATTTTCAAGATTGACAAGAATTGGGACTCATTTTGGAATCCCAAAAAGGAAAACTTTTATTATTTATTTCTAAACAACAACTCAATCCTTGACCTGAGTCTTCAAGTGAGCTACGACAGTTTAATTAAAGGCACCATTCATACTCAGGATTTTTTTGAAAATATCGTGATTGTGAAAGATGTGCTTGCTAAAAATGATAACGCAGCCTCGTATAAAAAAATGAGTAATGATTCAGCTTATACCTATATCATTTATCAATCTTTTCCTAATAAAGTAAAAATCAAATTCGCCGATAGTCTTCTTCATCTGCAAAAAGGCATATACTCAGGTGGCGTGTTCGAAACGGAAGTCTCAGACAATAAATACAAGGTCTTTGTTCACCAGATGAAATTCAGTGAAAATGAAAATTGGATAATCCTTGGGTTTGCCAACGCAGCTACGCTTCGGCAAAATTCGCAGGCGGTAAGCCCTGTTCTGCTCTACTCAACATTTCTACTTTTCATTCTTATTCTCCTTAGTATTCCAGCGTTAAAATTGGGAATTATGAGCGGGTTTGAACGTTTGCAAATCAGCAATGTAATTTCAATAGGAATATCTCTTGCATTAGGTGTGACAATTTTCGTCTTGATTATTATTTCGACAATCGACTTTTGGATCTCGCGTAATAGTCAGTTTGAGAAGGTAGCCAAAGTTACCGATGAAGTCCATCAAAGGTTTGTCTCAGAAATAGATGTTATTGTCAGTCAGCTTAACTCCTTACAAGATTATTACCAACTTACTCGAACAAAATATCAGAACATAGGAAACTCACCAAGACCTTGGGAAACTTTACCCGTTTTTAAGAAAGATGATCAGCTGATAATAAATAATTTAAAACCAGTTGATTTTCCCGAGCGACCTGTATTTAATCAGTTAATATGGTTTGATTCGACGGGATCACAGCGTCTGGTTATTTCATCAACACCAACACCAATCTCAAACTACGTCTATCTACTTAATCTAAAGGAGAGAAATTATTTTAAAAAAATTAGATCGAATGAAACCTGGACAAGGAATGGCAAAAATTTCTATGTCCAATCCATTGTATCCTGGTATGATGGTCAACTGGAATGCGCTATTTCAATTCCATTGAAGACAAGCAAAATTGATCCGGCAGTCCTGGCGATGACAACCCCGCTATTTTCGACTTGTGAGTCCGTCCTGCCACAAGGCTATGAATTTTGCATCATTGATGAAAATGGAAAGGTTCAATTTCATTCTGATAAATCGAAAAATCTCCGTGAAAATCTTATTGAAGAAACGGACAAAAATGATCACCTGATTTCATGCATAAATAATAGAGTCGCTGAAACTTTTACAGGAACATACATTGAGAAAGATCATCTATTTTCTATTAAGCCTATAGAAGGTACTCCTTGGTTTGTTGTGGGTATTTATGACATGGACTATTTCCAAGTTCCGATTGAGATGGCAACATGGTTTACCAGTTTATTGTTACTGACAATGTTCATCCTTATTTCAATTCATTTTTTACTTTTATTCATTGCAACTTATCAGTCCACAAAACTTAAGATCAAGCGATTTTTTTTAGATTGGATAAGACCTCGCACAAACGAAATGGCAAGGATTCGCTACTCATCACTTGGCATTTTGAACTTTATGCTCTGCCTCTTACCGCTCGCCTTCATCAGTAACTGGGCCAAATTAATTGTTATGTTAATGCCCATTTATATTTTATACATCTCTTTTACTCTAATTAAGTCGGCTAGTAAAGAAATAGGCAAAGGGTTTAAGTTCACTTTGCTCACTACACTTTATTTACTTCTGATCGACCTGGTGATAATAGTTGTGCTAAAGGAAAAAGTATCGATCAATCTGGCTTTCATAATAGTCAGTATATCTATTCCCATCGTTATAATGGCAATTCACATCGTCTTAGAAAAAGCGATCCTAAACTTTGCAAAACCTCTATTTTCCAATCCAAAATACACGCTGCACTATTACTATTTTTACACTATCTCTTGTTTAGTGGCAACTTCAGTTGTGCCCGTAATTGTATTCTATGGATTAAGCCACCGTTACGAAAACTTGGTTTGGTCAAAGTTCAATCAACTCGAAACGAGTAAAAGTATTTATAGACTTAATAAAATTGCAGAGAATAAAAGCGAAGCGGTGAAATGCCTGCTAGCAAATTATTCTAACTATGCATATTCATCGGGTGATTTTAAAGAAGTAAAGGATACAACCAAGATCAAGTTCATTGAGCCAACCAGAAGAGAGGAAATCCTTGCCTCAGTTCGGATTGGTCTAACCCATCTGACAAAGCTTTCAAAATACTGTACGTACCCAAGTTCTACTGATAACACGTGGATGGCCCGAAGAGATCTTGCAAAAACAGTAACCAACTATCAAGGGTTAACTTTACAATCAACCGAAGAAAAAAAGTTTTGGCTAACAAATATCAGAAGTGCGCAGGAAATTTGTTTTGCAATTATTTCAATAGCGGGTGGAATTTGGCTATTGTCTGCTCTTTTGAAATATGTGATTAAGCATGTATATGGAATTGAAATCTACAGTGAGAGATACTCAAGTTCGGTTTCAGTGAATTCACTGATTCTTAGGGAACCCGTTTCAACTGCAGGCGCTCCACTTTCGCATGACAAAGTAATAAATTCTAAAATGTTCCTGGTAGGCCTCCCCCATTCAGGTAAACTTTCATGTATTGAAGAGTTGAAAAAGTTTCTAAAGGAGAACAACGAATCACTAAAAGAAATAAACTTAAAAGGCGAGATAGAAAAAGATCCGAAACGACTACTACGTAAAAAATATGACTGGGTAATTATCTCGCACTTTGAATACGGATTAAACAGCCATGAGTACAATAACAAGAAACTTCATCTTTTAGAAAAACTTAATCAAGATTCAAAAACAAAAATAATCATATCCTCAAGTGTGCAACCCTCGTCAGTACTTGATTTTTACGAAACGATGATTGAAAGGGCTCTATCAAAAGACAAATCGGATGAATCTTATACTGAAATAAAAGAATTTCGGATAGCGTTTAGGCAATGGCAAAATATATTGAGTGGATTTGTTACGATCTATCAATCTCTTTTGGTGAAAGATATAAACTTCAGCGGTAAATACGAAAATGATGAAATTAAGAAGACAGTAAATGATGAGCTTCGTTATGGTAATTACTTAGGAAGATTAGAACCATTTGTGTTTAAATACTATAACGGGATAACTACACGTGAGGGTGAAAATGAAATATATAAACCCGATAAAGAAGATATTATTCTTAGAATTGAAACGCTGGCAGATTCCTATTACCAATCAATGTGGAATTCATTCACCAGAAAAGAAAAGTTTCTTCTATTCGATTTGGCTAAGGATAGATTTGTAAACACCAATAATATCAAAGAAATCAAAATACTTTTAGAAAAAGGTGTAATTCAAATGACGGATTCAATCCGGTTGATGAACAAAAGCTTCAATAATTTCATTTTATCAGTTGTTAAAGAAGACGAAGAAATACTTATGGAAAGGGAAATGGATCAAAAGGGAAATTGGAACACTGTGCAATTAGTTCTGGTTCTCTCACTACTTGGCCTCGCCATTTTCTTTGCACTTGCGCAACAGAATTTGTTGCAAAATTTTAACACACTTATTGGAGTCATCGGAGCTGTACTTGCTTTGGCCGTAAGGTTTGGTGGTTTTTTTGGGTCAGGACCTAAACAAAAAGACAACTAAGACGTAACCAGTTCAGATCAATTAGTATGTAAAAAATTTTTGACCACTAAATCTAATCGCATTTCATATGAACACTCCTATTACAGACATCCACTTGCACCCAACACTAAAGCCTTACGGTCACTCCTTTTATCAAAATGAAAATAAAAATGATCTGCTGAGCAGTGCATGCATTTGGCATCCGGATCCACCTACGAACCTTGACGAACTGGAGGAGAACATACTAGGATTTCCTCCTTATCGCGAGTGTGATTTTACAACGATGGTTAACGGTCGTGTGAATATCGCTGTGGTGTCATTGTACCCTATGGAAACAGGTTTTGTAAATCCTCAGCTTTTCAAATCCGAATCCAAAGAGCTCATCGATTTGATCACCTTATTTGGACGCGACCGTATTGCCTACCTGCAGTCTGCAGGCTACAATTACTTTACCGATTTGAATAACGAATACAATTATCTGCTCACACTCAATAAGAAGAATCCGATCAACGGCATTCATCAGTATGAGCTGTTAAATAGTGGAGCAGCGTTGACTGCTCCCACAACGAATGTGCAGGTGTTCATCTCGATTGAGGGAGCTCATGTGTTCTGCAACGGTCACAATGTTGAAGATCCTAATGCATGGACAAAAATTGAAGAGCGAATTGAGTTCGTAAAAAAAAATTGGGAGTTCCCGCCATTCTTTATCACCTTTTGCCATCATTTTTATAATGGTCTCGCCTCACACGCTCAAAGTCTGTTCATTAAAGTAGCGGGCAAAGACTTACTAGATCAGTCTTACAAACTCAATCAACCCATAGAAAGCGGAAAATATATTTCTACTACTGGCTACAAAGTGATCGATCTACTTTACAGCCAACAAAATGGAAAACGTATTTTGATTGACATCAAACACATGGCCAAAAATACACGACAGGAATTCTATGCTTACCGTAAAGGAAAATATGATTCCATTCCACTCATTTGTAGCCACGGAGCATTAATTGACTTTTACAGCCAAGACATTAACCTTAATCTAGAGGATATAAAAGAGATATATCAATCAGAAGGATTAATTGGCATTGAATTAGACCAGCGCATCCTGGGATACAATCAGCAGCAAGAAAAGAATCGCTTTTGGAATTGGCTAACCAGCATCTTTCGATCTCGCAAGTCAAACAATTTACTGTGGGCAGAATACTTTTGGAAAAATATTATCGCTATTGCCGAGCAGTGCTACGACCTTAATGTAAACGCTGACCCCTGGAAACTGATTTGCCTGGGCAGCGACTTTGATGGCATTATCAATCCACTCAATAAATTTCGTACTTCGACTGATCTACAAGCCCTTTCCGAATGTATATTGAAAAACCTCATTGATTATTGGGGCAGTGGCAGCAGTAAAATCCCGATAAACCATTTGGGCATCGATGCGCATACTGTAGTTTATAACATCATGTACAAGAACGCTAAAGAATTTATTAGCAAAAATTATTAATTGTCACCAATCCGTTAAGCACCTATGGAACCAAACGATAAACCATTTTACATTGGCCTTTGCTTGGCCGGTGCTGTATCAGCAGGTGCATACACGGCCGGTGTGATTGATTATTTAATTGAAGCTTTACAAGATTGGCAACAACGCAAAGAAAGTAAGGAGCCTGATGTCCCTACACACAATGTACAAATACCAATTATTGGTGGCGCCTCAGCCGGAGGCATGACCGGCCTTATTCTTTCTTCTGCCGTTAATCAACCCTACTCTCCGCTTCATAATATTCCCGCACCTCTTTTTCAGCAACAACCACAACACACATTGTATCATACCTGGGTGGACCTCACCGCGGACGACATGTTTCCTGAACTCTTGAAAACAGATGACCTGCACCCTGCCCGCGTCCAATCCTTACTCAATGCTTCGTTTATTGACACGATTGCAAAACGAGTTATTCAACCTAAAACGAACCCCGTCTATCCGCCCTTCATGCAGAATTACCTCAAGGTGATGGTCACGCTCTCCAACCTGCGTGGGTTTGATTACGATGTTTCATTCAAAAGCTCAGTGGCTAAAAACAAATATTGGATGACCTTGCATAACGACTACGCCTGCTTTGAATTGAATACTGATCATGACAACTATGGTGGCGACGGCTGGACACCACTCAACTTCTTCAATTCTTCTAACCTTGATATTGCACAACAAGCCGCAATGGCAACGGGTGCATTTCCCATTGGCCTCAAAGCACGCACGGTTACGCGCTATACACAACATGTAAAAGACAACTTTTGGCTGAAAGAAATTTTTAAACACGCCAACCTTCCTGACACGGAGAGTTTCAAAACTATCAACGTAGATGGCGGCCTTATCAATAATGAACCGTTCGAAAAAGTACAAGACGTGTTGCTCAACATCACCAAAGAAAAAAAAGAAGAGCAACGGGATTTTGATAAATTCAAAAGCACTGTGATTATGGTTGCACCCTTCCCCAGCGAACCGAGTGCATTCAACAACAGTTCAGTTCTTTCCACAGTTACCGGCAACACCTTATCCGCTATGATCGAGCAGATGCGGTCGAAACCTGAAGTGATGGCAGCGGCATGGAATTCAGACGATTCGAGCCAATTTTTAATTTCGCCTTCACGACCTGATGCTACCGGTTCAAAAACGTTTTATGGTTCGCACGCCATTGCTTGTGGCGCATTGGCCGGCTTCAGTGGTTTTCTGAACAAAAACTTTCGCATTCATGATTTCTTTTTGGGTAGAGCTAACTGTGAGCGATTTCTGCGTCATCACTTCACGGTGAGTGCCAACACGACCCATCCGTCTTTTGCAAAAGGATACGCGAACGTAGTCAACAAGGAAAGGTTCAAATCTCCCACCGACAAAAGTTTGCAGATCATTCCAATTTTCACGGAAGAGAAAAAAGAAATACCATTACCGCAATTTTCCAACGGCACCAATTGGCCTGCGCTACCGGAGAGCGAGATTGATCGGTTCAGAGACTCGCTTAAAAAACGAATGCAGGGATTGCTGCTCAATTGGGACCACTATCGCTGGGATACTAAATTTTTATTATGGGCGGGAGCCAAGTTAGTACTCAACCGCAAGCTGGCGGATATGGCATTAGCCAAAATAAAAGGATCATTAAAAGAGCATAAGTTGCTGTTATAACATATTCCAAGGATTTTTCCATTTATTGCTGTAACCATTTCAAAAAGCCGGAGTATTAGGATTTGAAACACAAATACTACCGCTATGAAAATTCTTTCTTACACTTCTGCAACTTTGATCCTTGTCTCTGCTGCTTTTGCTGCTTTTTCTCAAAATTCGGGTTCGATAAAAACCGATAAAAAGACCCAACAAGAAGAGTTGCCTAGGACAGATGGGCTAAAAAAAATATCCTCCGGCTCGGCTCGCGATTGGGATTTTGATGTTCATATTGATCACGTTTCGCTAGAAAAGAATATTGAGGTCGCAATTGAAAATGCAATGAAATCTGTTGAAGCACTCGAAAGACTGGAAATCAACATCGATCCTATTGAGATTAACTTGAAAGACCTAAACATGGATATCAATCCCATCGTAATAAATATTCCCAATCCTGTTGTTGCCATCGATCCAATTGAAATCAATATTCCTGATATTGACGTTAATGTGGATGCAGATATAGATCATGATCATTCTAACTGGAGAGATGATGACAATGATGAAGACAATGACATCGATGTCGAAAAAGATCATCACAGATCCTTTGATAAAGAAGACTCAAACTCTCATTGGAATAAGCACAAAGAAAAAGAGAAGATGAAGAATGAGTCTGGCAAAGAAGAAAAAGAGAAAGCAAAGGGTTTGAAGAAACTCAACTAAGCGAAGT
>DASYTA010000618.1:0-2560 GCA_036002745.1 Cyclobacteriaceae bacterium
ACAATGGACGGGATACAAAGGTTGGGTGCAAGGCGTAAAAAATTATACTGTTCAAAAGTATAATCAACAAGGTCAGTTGCTTCAAACTTTTAATGTAGGAACAGATTCTACTTACACAGACACTCAACAGGACGTGGTAAATCAGGTGCTGTTTTATAAGATCACAGCAACGGCTGTTCAGGCTGGCGTTTCCGTTTCAGTCTCCAACGAAATAAAAATTGTAAAGAATATTAATCTCTATAATCCAACCGCTTTTAATCCGGATAGTAAAGCATCTTCATTAAATAAAACTTTTTCAGTGAAAGGACACTTCATTGCCACCATGCAACTTCAAATTTTTGATCGATGGGGTTCGATGGTATTTTTTTCTGATAAGAACGAACCTTGGGATGGCAGACGCGAAGGTATAGTCATGCCAGATGCTACTTATGTTTGGACTGTTGAAGGGACCGACCTGAATGGAAGCACGTTCAAAAAAGCAGGCACTGTGGTACTCATCCGAAAGTAAGTTCAATCTAAGACTTTAGATTTTCAGATCTCATTGCCATTAACCCAAGTTTTCCCAGTAATTTTGCATCCTGAATTAACTCAAAGAGAGCCATGTTTGACATGATGAAAATGATGGGCAAAATGAAAGAAGTGCAAGCCCGTCTTAAAGAAGCACAAGATAATCTTGCTTTGTTAAAAGTGAGCGGCGAATCTGGAGGCGGTATGGTTAAGGCCACTGTAAATGGAAAACGTCAACTAATTGCATTAGATATTGATGCGGCTATTTTAAAAGCAGAAGATAAAACCATTTTGCAAGACCTTATCATCGCAGCTGTAAATAAAGCCATTGATGATGCAGAGGTTCAGGCAAAAGAACAACTCAAGAAATCCACGGAAGGACTGATACCAAATATTCCAGGAATGGATTTAAGCAACCTGATGGGATGACCAAAGTCGCGATTGTCATTCTTAACTACAACGGAAAAAATTTTCTTGAGCAGTTTTTACCCTCTGTACTTCAATTCAGTGACGGTGCTAAAATTGTCGTGGCCGACAATGGTTCTAGCGATCAATCAGCTGAATTCGTAAAAGAAAAATTTCCAGAAATTGAAGTCGTACAACTCAGCGAAAACAAAGGATTTTGCGGAGGCTATAATGCTGTGCTCAAAAAAGTTCAGGCTACTTATTATGTTCTTCTGAATTCTGATGTTGAGGTTACACCCAATTGGCTCCAACCTGTAATTCAATTGATGGATAGTGACACTACTATTGCAGCTGCACAACCTAAAATATTATCCTATAGAGATAAAAATAAATTTGAATATGCTGGCGCTGCCGGAGGACTGATTGACATACTTGGCTACCCATTTTGCCGCGGTCGTTTGTTTAATTCTCTGGAAGAAGATCATGGACAGTACAACGATACCGTTCCCATCTTCTGGGCTTCCGGTGCTTGTTTATTTATCAGAGCAGATCGATATCATGAAATGGGTGGGTTCGATGAAGATTTTTTTGCTCACATGGAAGAGATTGATTTATGTTGGAGGCTTAGCAGAGCCGGGTATAGTATTTTTTACCAAGGAAAAAGCACAGTACACCACGTAGGGGGTGGAACATTATCGGCTTCCAATCCTAGAAAGACCTACTTTAATTTTCGTAACGGCTTAAGCCTACTTGTTAAGCATCAGCGCTTTTCTTCATTGCTTTGGAAATTCCCATTACGTATTCTTTTGGACTGGGTAGCGGCACTTCATTTCTTGTCAACGGGATCTGCCGTTCACGGAAAAGCAGTGATCATTGCTCACCTTAGTTTCATGAAGAAGATACGCTTAGAGATTATGAAAAGAGCCGCAACAGCTCGACAAGTCAAAGGATTTAATAGTACGGCTATGTTCCGAGGTTTGATCGTGTTTGAATACTTCCTACAAGGAAAGAAGTCGATAGACAAACTGAAGATCTAGAAATCCCAAATGGTGCTCCGCTTTCGCAAGTGGGCTCTCATGTTCAGCATGAATGCTAATGAAAGATAAATAATCACTGGTGACCCCAGTGTAAGAAAAGAGGCATAGATAAAAAATAACCGAATGGAAGAAGTAGCTATTCCGAGCTTGTCACCCAGGTATGAGCACACCCCAAAAGCATGTCCTTCAAAAAAAAGTTGAATTCTCTTCACTAAATCCATTACACGTTCCTTTTCACAGTCGGTTTAACCCCAGTAAAGGCATTTCACCGCCTTATATTTCAATTCACAAATATAATCGGCTGCAAATCTAAAAGGTATACTTCGGTTCTTATTTTTTTAGTTATCCTTGCAATCAAATGCTTATAAATCTTACATTTGCCACTCCTAAAAATCGACTTTAAACCCAATTACATGAGAAAAATAGTTTACTCCCTAATAATCATTGGATCGATAACCTTCGCGGGTTGTACCCTTCCACAGATGATTAAAGTAGCAAAAAATCAAAGTGTTCAGACGAAGCCGGAACCTCTTGAAGTTCACAAAGATACAGTGAACTTTGACCTTTCAGGTAACCTGCCCGCCAAGCTTCTAAAGAAGGGAACATCTTAC
>DASYTA010000619.1:0-3357 GCA_036002745.1 Cyclobacteriaceae bacterium
TATGGAAAAGTACCGATGCTCTTCTACATTATTCATTTTTATCTTATTCACACTTTAGTCGTACTGATCTTCTACTGGCAGGGGTTCGGCTCTACTGATATTTTTTCTCCCAATAATCCTTTCCTCTTTAAACCGAATGGATTTGGCTTTGGCCTCATAGGAGTTTATGCTGTGTGGATGATTGTAATTATAGCTTTGTTTCCGGTTTGCAAAAAATACGGCTTGTACAAAAGCTCGCACCACCAATGGTGGCTGAGCTATTTATAAATCTTACTTCAACAATTCCTGAATATCTTCATCCGGCTCCAAGTTATTCATCTGCGCCAAAATTTGAGGATATCGAAGATTGACGTAATTGGAAGGAGGCTTCACTCTGATTTTTTTGGGATTAGGAAAGCAGGCTACGATCATTGCCGCTTCGGTTCGCCCAAGTCTTTTTGCTGACTTATTAAAATAAAAACGCGAAGCTGCTTCAATGCCGAATACTCCTTTACCCATTTCACTTACGTTCAAATACATTTCTAAAATCCGTTTCTTCCCCCAGAGCAGCTCTATCATGAATGTGGTGTAAGCCTCCAATCCTTTTCGAAACCAACCTCCTCCTTGCCAGAGAAAAACATTTTTTGCTACCTGTTGACTAATGGTAGATGCGCCACGGATTCGCTTGTGCTTTTTGCTTCTCTCCAACCATGCTTGCTTAATACTCGTCATATCAAATCCATTGTGGTCAGGGAACAATTGATCTTCGGAAGCCATCACTGCAAGCCGAACATTAGGCGACATATCTTCAATGTCAACATAGTCACGTTTCAATCCGTAACCACCGATCCAATTGGAGAGCTGAGTAACAGTGATTGGGGGATTAACCCATTTTAGCAGGAGGATGTAAACAAATTGGGCAACCAAGAGAATCAGGAATATTTTTCGGGCTTTTTTAAACCAGAATGAAAAATTTTTTCGCAACATAAAGACGAGAGTTATCTTTTCACTCTTAAAAGCTACTCATTAATACCGAAAAGGCAATTTTAGCCTTGCCCTTTTCATCCCTAATTTTCAAAAATTGACAAGACTAAAATAAGTTTTTAACCGTTAAGGGTAATTGTCATTTCAAGTGTTTTATACCGTAAGAAAGATTGAAAGGAAAAAGATTTTTGTTGTCCAATCAATTTGAGAAGCTTTTCAAAGAGAGTTTTGATAAATTCTTTGATGGCTTGCACCGTTACGCCTTTACTTTGCTAAAAGATTCTGACAAAGCAAGCGATGCGGTGCAGTCAATTTTTACTAAATGGTGGGAGATGCAAACGCAATTGGAAAATCAGGATGCCGCAAAAGCCTATTTATATACAGCTATCTATCGACACTGTCTTAATGTTATCCGGCACGAAAAGATAAAGTCTGTGCATTCTGAAAGCTATACCCGAGAGCATTCAGTACATCCTAATGTATTTATTAATCCCGGCTCTTATGAAGAGCTTGATCACCAAGTGCAGTCTGCCATTGAAAGCCTGCCTTCACAATGTCAGTTAATCTTTAAAAAAAGCCGGTTGGAAGAAAAGCGATACGTTGAAATTGCAGAAGAAATGAATTTATCAATAAAAACTATTGAATCACAAATGGGCAAAGCACTGAAGATATTGAGAAAAAAACTTCAAGATTATATATGAATATTTTTGAGTGAAGTATAAACGGAAATGAGCAAAGAAAATTTATTAGACGAAACACTCATAAGCAAATTCATTGCTGGAGAAGCTACACCTGAGGAGGCTATTTTAGTCAATGACTGGATTGCTGCATCCGAAGAAAATAAAATTTATTTCACACAACTAGAGCAAGCATGGACTTTTGACAAAAAGTCATCAGGATCATCACTAAAAAAAGAAATGATCTGGAGTGCTTTGGAACAGACGATAAACAAAACTCAAGGATCTAAAAAAGAATTAAGCATCTCTCCCTACCGAATTGCGGCTGCAATTTTACTACTGATTGGTTTTAGTGCCGCTTTTTACTTTTTCAATAGTTCAAAACAAAGTCCTTCGACTATCGTGTGGGAAACCAGGCAAACTTCAAACGAAGTCGCTGAACTTAATTTGCCTGACGGATCAGCTGTAAAAATAAACCGGAAAAGTGTTATTAAATGGCAAAGAAAATTTGATGGAAGAGATCGCGAAATTTTACTCGAAGGTGAAGCTTATTTTGATGTGGCTCACGATCCAGGGAAACCATTTGTTGTAAGCACACAAGAAGTAAAAATAAAAGTACTTGGAACTGCCTTCAATATTCTGGATAATAAAGAACAGAAGGAAATTGAAACGATAGTAACACGCGGCAAAGTATTAATGTATACGCGGGACCGACAAATCGTTATTGAAGCTGGCATGAAGGGAACTTATCATAAGCAAACTAAAGAGTTGACATTAACAAAAATGAAAAACAGCAACAGTATTGCTTATGCAACACATTCTCTCTCTTTTTCCGAATCAACTTTGAAAGATGTTACTGACCAATTGAGCAGAGCCTATGGTGTACAATTTATTTTTGAAAACAAAAAAATTCAAGATTGCAGACTAACAACCGAATGTCAGAACAAATCATTAGCCTTCATTATGGATGTTATATCCGAATCGCTGAACCTCACTTACACAATAAAAAACAACACCGTTTATATTTCTGGTGATGGCTGCATATAGAATTAGACAGGTGCTAATTTTTTTAATTTTTGCTTATCCCTCTTTCGGGCAAAATCAAGTTATTGATCTGAACAAAGAGATTCGACTTAAACCAGGATCGATCCGATTGGATTCACTCTTACAATCCGCTTCGCAACAAACCGGTGCTGTTTTTTCATACAACTCAAAAAAAATAAATACTCATCAGCATATTCAGCTAAAAGATGGCGTAATAAGTCTTGCAAAAATTTTTACCTTATTGAGAGAAGAAAAAGGTGTTTCCATAAAAATTATAGAAAACTATGTCATCATCACACCAGCAAAAGTAAAGCCTGCCGATAAAAAATTGCCAGTTAAACCACTTGTATCGCCGAGTATCATCGCCTCAGATAATTTGAAAATAAATCAAAATTCATCTGCAGCTACAAATGTCGAAAAGGCAAGTACCAACTCCGCCTCCTTAAAAATTGATTCTTTACCAAAACAAGAAATAAAAAAAGAAGTTAAAACAACAATTACCGATTCGACAAAGTCAAACAATAAACCAGTTCAAATTTCATCTCCAACTGCAAACTCAGTGTCTACCAATAGAGACTCTACAAAAAGGACTGTTTTAAAGAAGGATCCTGCAAAAGAAAATGATAAGCAGCTTGAGAAAAAAATATCAGCATCAAAATTGTCAGCCAACAAA
>DASYTA010000620.1:0-30239 GCA_036002745.1 Cyclobacteriaceae bacterium
TGAAATTTATTTCGGATGATTGCTGAACTCTAACGCCACTCCTCGACTAGTCGGGGGGGAAGGCATCAGCAAAATGGAAAGCCAGGAGACCTGCCAATAGACCAGAATTGATTTAGGCTTTCGGGTGAAAGGCCGGAATGTACTGACAACTTTGTTGCCTCTACTTCACCGGGTTTGCACCTGTCGCACAGTTTTAAAAATAAACGGTGATGCGTACAGGTTTAATTTTTTTATGGTGTTCGTTGTTTTGTGCGAATTGCTTCGCGCAAAACAAAGACTCTGTCATGCTCAAGCAGGTAACTATTTTCGGTTTGCCTGAGGAAAAATATTTGGCAGGCTCAAATCTGGTTCGCTTAGATTCTTCACTAAAATCTAATGACCGTTCAAGAAACCTAAGCGAGATTTTTCCGCTGCAACTTCCAATCTATTTTCGAACCTACGGCAACGGAATGTTGTCGAGCATCAGCATGCGTGGTACTTCGCCACAACATACTTCTGTTTTATGGAATGGTATCAATATCAACAGCTTCTCTTTAGGTCAGGCTGATTTTTCAATTTTGCCAGCCAACGCTTTTGACGAAATAAAAATACACGAAGGTGCAGGCAGCGCTCGATTTGGTAGCGGCGCATTTGGTGGAACCGTTCTTCTCAACTCATCATCGTCACAAAAAAATTCAATTTCATTTTCGCAAGATGTGGGAAGCTTTGGAAGATATTTTTCTTCCATCAACGCTGCATGGTTAGTAAACAAGTGGGGATTTAAAACGAAGCTCTACAATCTTTCCTCAGAAAATAATTTTCCAGTATTACTTACCGGCGATCGTCAACAACATGCCGCATTTCGCCAATCAGGAATACTACAAGATGTTGAGTATCGATGGTCATCAGCAAAAACAATCAGTCTGCATTACTGGTACCACGATGCCGATCGTGACATTCAACCCTCTATCGGCCAACAAAACAGTCAGGATAACCAACAAGATCGAAGTCATCGATTAAGTATTCGGTACCAATCAAATAGTCGGCTCGGCTTGCTCTCTTTGAATGGAGGATACGTCAAAGATGAGATTGTTTATAATGGCAGTGCGAGTAACGTGATCCGATGGATTAGCGGTGCAAAACATGAATTCGCTTTTGCCAAATCATTCCACACGCAAGTTGGAGCAGAATGGAATCATATTATCGGCAATATCCCCAATTACGAAAATGGTCAAGCAAAAGAAGATCGATACGATTTCACAGCTTCCATTCAGAAAAACATTAGTGAACGGTTTTCAGTTGCGGTAAATCTGCGGCAACCGGTGGTGTCTGGTTTTAATGCTCCATTTCTTCCTTATCTCGGAATGGAATACGCCATCATGAAAAGCACTATCCAAGATCTAAAAGTTCGGGGAAGTATTTCAAAAAATTATAGAGTGCCAACTCTCAACGATCGGTATTGGCAAAATGCTGGAGACAAAAATTTGCTGCCAGAGACTACTCACGCTGGTGAGTTTGGTGTAAACTATCGGTTCAAAACTTTTGAAATTGTCAGTTCATTTTTCTCACAGAGTGTAGATGATTGGATTCAATGGATTCCTGATGTTACAGGAAACTATCGACCTAAAAATATTCAGCAAGTACTTGCGCAAGGCATTGAAGTTAAGATCAGCCTTCGCCAGAAAATAGATAAGGTGACGATCATCCCAATGTTAACCTATCAATTAACAAAATCAATTTCCACACAAGCTCCTGCCGACGAGCAATACACGATCGATAAACAACTCATTTATACACCTCGTCACACAGCATCGGGCTATGTTCAGTTGATCTGGAAAAAAACATTGTTCGATATTTCCGCGCAATACAACGGCAAACGATATACCGATAGTAGTAATTCGGATACCTACGCACTCCCAGCTTTTGCATTGCTAAATGCTTCCATCGGAAAATTCTGGATTTCGAATCAGCATCGATTTGATTTTCGATTGGCTGTAAAAAATTTACTTAACACAGATTATCAACTTTACGCGGCCCACGCCATGCCAGGTCGCAATTACAATTTGCAATTCACGTATCAATTAAATTCAAAATCCAACTAATCATGAAAATCAATTTCAAACTCAGTTTACTTGTTGTAGTAGCAATCACATTTTCAATTGTCAGTTGTAACAAAAGTAACGATCCTGTAAAAGGAAAATATCAAACCGGTGTTTTGGTTGCCAACCAGGGAAAATTTGGTTCCAGCAATGGAGATGTCACTTATTACAATCCATCAACTGGAGCTATTGAGGACGCTATTTACAAAAATGCAAACGGCGGCGTTCTTTTTGCAGGAGACGTGTTACAATCCATCACCATTGATGGCGATGTTGGCTATCTCGTGCTTAACGGCAGCAATAAAATAGAAGTTGTGGATAACAATACGTTTGCCTCGAGCAAAACATTCACCGACGCAAAACTTGATAAACCACAATACCTTCAGGTGATCAATGGAAAAGCATACATCAGTGTGTGGGGTCCTTATGACCAGTTTTATTCATTAATCAAATCATACATTTTAGTAATGGATACAAAAACATTAACACTAGTCGATACAATTACTACCGATCTAGGCGTGGAGAATCTCCTGTACAACGGAAAATATTTATTTGCCTCCAATAATAATTTCGGTGAGTCAAGTACCGTATCAGTGATTGACCCCGGTATTGATAAACGTATCAAACAAGTCACCTTATCTGCAGGCCCGGCTGGCATGGTTCTCGATGTAAACGGAAAACTGTGGGTAATCACCACTGGAACTTATCATGGTAACGATGGAGCGCTTTTCCGCATAAACCCTTCCACCTTTGCCATTGAGATGATGTTCGACCTTAGCGTAAATCCTGGAAGCAGCATTGATATTTCACCCGACAAAAAAAATATTTATTATTCTGTGAACAATTCAGTTTATAAAATTGGGATTGACGCAACTACTGCCCCGGCATCTTCCTTTTTCGATGCAACCGATGTTGTTAAACTTAGTACCCTTGCAGTTAATCACTCTACCGGTGATATTTATATTGGCGATGCATTGAACTACGCAACGGCGGGAACTGCCTATGTTTATGGTTCAGATGGTAAGAAGAAAACATCTTTCCCAACCGGCATCACGCCAACCCAGTTCATTTTTAGATAAGAAAAAAATATTGCCATTCATCATTTATATGTACAAGGAAGTGGAATGACTAAGTATATTTCGTTTCAAAATATATTTTTATGAAACGAATTACCTTCATTTCACTTCTTCTTGTTTTTGCATCCGTTTCATTCGCGCAGAACAAAAAATCGGGAACCGAGTCAGCTCCTCAATCTTCATCCATCGCATCAAAAGTCTCCGGGATGACGGAGTATCTTGGCTATTTTAATTTTTATTATGATATAAAGCAGGATAAGATCCATTTGCTGATCGATAAACTCGATAAAGAATTTTTGTACGTGCCTTCACTCACTGCCGGTATTGGCTCCAATGACATCGGCTTAGATCGCAATCAACTCGGGCGAGAAAGAATAGTTAAGTTTGAAAGAAGAGGACCAAAAATTTTACTGATTGAACCCAATTATTTTTATCGTGCTGTAAGCAACAATGAAGCGGAGCGAAAGGCTGCTGCAGAATCATTCGCACAATCAGTTCTTTGGGGATTTACCGTCGAGGCTGAAGAAGGTGATAAAATATTGGTTGACGCATCTGATTTTTTATTGCAAGACGCTCATGATGTTGCCGGAGCACTGAAAAGTACCCAGCAAGGAAATTATTCTGTAGATAAATCGCGCTCTGCATTTTACATGCTGCGCACCAAAAATTTTCCGCAGAATACAGAGTTTGAAGTAACGCTCACTTTCACAGGTCAGGCATCGGGTGAATACATCCGGAACGTAACACCAACCTCATCGAGTGTGACCGTGCGCGAACATCACTCTTTCATTCAGCTGCCAGACAATAATTTCAAGCCGCGCAAATTTGATCCTCGTGCCGGCTATTACAGCACATCGTACTATGATTACGCAACTCCGATTGATCAACCGTTAGAAAAAAGATTGATCACACGTCATCGTCTACAGAAGAAAGATCCAACTGCTGTCACCAGTGAAGCGGTGAAGCCAATTATTTACTATATGGATCCTGGAGCACCGGAGCCGATTCGCTCGGCTTTGATCGATGGGGTGCGCTGGTGGAACCAAGCTTTCGAAGCGGCCGGCTATAAAAATGCTTTTCAAGTTGAAGTATTGCCAGAAGGAGCCGATCCGATGGATGTGCGCTACAACGTAATTAATTGGGTGCATCGTGCTACACGTGGTTGGAGTTATGGTGGTGGCATCACCGATCCTCGCACAGGAGAAATTATTAAAGGGCATGTAGTGTTGGGATCTTTGCGCGTGCGCCAAGATTATTTAATTGCTGAGGGTCTGCTTGCTCCATATGAAGAAGGTAAACCCGTTTCAAAAGAAATGGAACAAATGGCTCTTGCAAGATTAAGGCAGCTTGCGGCTCACGAAGTTGGCCATACTTTAGGATTAGCGCATGCTTATTCTGCCAGTACAGAAAATCTTTCTTCGGTAATGGACTACCCTCACCCAATCGCGAAACTTGTGAACGGCAAAATAGATTTAAGCGAAGCGTACGACACTAAGATTGGTGAATTTGATAAAGTAAGCATTGCATTTGGCTATCAGGATTTTCCTCAAGGAACTGACGAAGCCAAAGCATTGAATGACATAGTTCAAAATTCGTTGAAAGCAGGAATGACATTTTTGTCGGATCAAGATGCACGACCTTTGGGTGGAGCTCACCCTTACGCTCACTTGTGGGACAATGGTAAAGATCCAGCGGACGAGCTTAATCGTGTGATGGAAGTCAGGGAAGTAGCACTCAAAAATTTTGGTGAAAATAACATTAAGCCTGGAGCACCCATGGCGACTTTAGAGGAAGTGTTGGTACCCGTCTATTTTTTTCATCGCTATCAATTGGAAGCAGCGGTGAAAATGATTGGAGGATTAAATTACCGATACGCGCTTCGTGGTGATGGTCAGCCTGTAGCTGAGTTGCTCACGCCTGAACAAGAAACGAAAGCGCTTGATGCAATTTTGAAAACAGTAAATCCATCCGCACTCGTTTTGCCAGAAAATCTTTTGAAAATTATTCCTCCAAGAGCATTGGGTTATTCGCGTCATCGCGAATTGATAAAATTGAAAACAGAATTAACCTTCGATCCTATTTCTATTGCAGAAACATCTGCGGATCTTACGTTCGAATTAATCCTTCACACGGCTCGTGCTCAACGACTGATTGAACATCATGCACGAAATCCCAAACTGCCAAGCTATGAAGCTGTGCTCGACAAGCTCATCAACTCAACATTCAAATCTACCGAACGGTCTGGGCTTGAAGGTGCTATTCAAATGGCAACAAACGATGCCTTGTTCGTCAACCTTTCAAAAATAGCTTCGCATAAAGATGCAACAGCAGAAACAAAAGCAATCACATTTTTAAAATTGGAACAATTGAAAAATTGGCTATCTGGTAAAACGACAAGTGATGACGAATGGAAAGCACACTACAATTATATCGCAAAGCAAATCAATTCCTTTTTGGAAAGACCTCGCGAATACAAAGTGAGTAACATTTCCCCGCCTCCACCTGGCATGCCGATTGGTGATTGTGATTTAGACTACTTGGAACAAAACTAGTTGTGAGCGACACTATCAAACTAAAAGAAGGAGAAGATTATTATTTTGAAAACGGGTTGATGGTGTTTACCGAAAAATACCATCTCAAAAGAGGATATTGTTGCCAAAGTGGATGCAGGCATTGTCCTTATGGATTTAAGAAAAAATCCAATGACGAGGCATCTGACACTTCAAAGATGTCTTGACGCGCGCATTACTTGATGAGCGATTTCACTATTTCCGTGGCTGCCTTAGACGGTATAATTTTTCCTTCGGCGATTTTCTTTTCAAATGATTTTACTTTACTCAAGGCCGCTTTCGATTTCAGGATTTTGCTTTTCAATAACTGATCCACGCTTTCGCGGAACCATTGGAGGTTTTGTTGCTCTCTATTTCTTTGAAAGAATTTATTTTTAATGGAAAAGGTTTGAAAGCCTTCGATCATTTTCCAAACTTCTTCAATTCCTTTTTTCTCAACAGCAGAAGTTGTCAGCACTTTTGGTTGCCATCCTGATTCAGCAAGTTGAAATAAGTGCAACGCATGTTGATATTCTGTTTGCGCCTGTTTTGCCTTCTTTTCATTTTCACCGTCGGCTTTGGTAATCACAATACCATCGGCCATTTCCATAATTCCTTTTTTGATGCCTTGCAATTCATCGCCAGCTCCTGCTAGTTGCAACAAAAGAAAAAAGTCAACCATGCTTCGCACCGCTGTTTCCGATTGACCAACGCCTACCGTTTCTATTAATATAACTTCAAAGCCAGCTGCTTCACACAATAAAATAGCATCGCGCGTATGATCAGCAACACCACCAAGGGTCTTGCCGGTTGCTGTCGGTCGAATAAAAGCCAAAGGATCTTTTGCCAATTCCTCCATCCTGGTTTTATCACCGAGAATACTTCCCTTTGTCTTTTCGCTGCTCGGATCAATCGCGAGCACAGCAATCCTTTTTCCCAAAGAAGTCAGATGCTTTCCTAACGCTTCAATGAATGTGCTCTTACCAACGCCGGGAGCACCGGTGACACCTACTCGAAGTGATCGGCCCGTGTGAGGCAAAAGTCTTTGCAATAACTCGTCAGCCTTCTTTTTATCGGATGCTTTTTGGCTTTCACACAAAGTGATAGCACGGGCAAGTACTACCAGATTTCCGTTAACGATTTTCTGTTCACTAATCTTTAGATCCAAAGAGGTAGTTTTCAATGTTGTGGAAAAATCATTTCCTGTAAATTTCTAAATTTACTGGATAACCTAATGCTCTATGGTAAAATTTTGGCTTAACTGCGTCTACGTAACAGCTTTCGTCTTCTTTATGCTTTGGGCTGTTTCTAAATTAACCGATTTCAAACTCTTCAGCGCCTTCGATCCAATATCACAAGCATTAAATGATTTTGAGCTAACGGATTACGCCTTTTCAAATCTTAGAGAGGATCCACTTCCCGAGCAACGGATTGTGTTAGTAAATATAGGGCACATCACCCGAAGAGAGATCGCAGCTCAAATAAACATCATAAGACAATTTAAGCCGAAAGTAATTGGCATCGATGGCTTTTTCGATTGCGAAGGCGGACTACGCGATTCCATTAACTGTCCTGAGTTATTGGATACCCTAGGCAATCTACTATTAACAGATGCTATCAGAGAAGCAGGAAATGTCGTGATGGTAACTAAGCTTTTGCAGAAAACTGCAACGGCGAAGGATCCTAATCAGATTGATGTATACGATTCCACTGAGTACTCTGACCAAGCGCCTTTTGTACACAATGCATTCGCCAATTTTCCTACTAATGCAGACTATCAAGAAGACATAAAACAATGCCGTTCATTTATCCCACGTTTAGAAGTCAATGGAAAACTTGAAAATTCATTCGCTGTGGAGATCGCTAGACAATTTGACTCAACCAAAACACAGAAACTTTTTGACAGGGGCAACGATGAAGAAATTTTAAATTATCGAGGGAATATTGAAATGCTTAATGTGAAACTTAAGAATTTGCGAAACAAAAACATTGAGACAACCAACTTTCACTTGATGTTTTATGCGATTGACATTGACAATGTACTTAATGGAGATTTTGATGAGAGTCTTTTCAAGGACAAAATCGTAATACTAGGTTATCTTGGAAATTATTTTGGTGATCCAGCTTGGGAGGACAAATACTTCACACCCTTAAATAAGAAAGTTGCTGGACGCGCCAACCCGGATATGTTTGGGGTGGTCGTACACGCAAATATTGTTTCCCAAATCTTAAATGAAGACTACGTCGGTGAGCTTTCGGATTGGCAGCAAGTTGTAATAGCCATCTTATTGGGCATTTTTACAGTTGCCTTATTTATGGTGATTGATGAGAAACTTCCTGCATGGTTCGATGCTATGTCCGTGCTGATTCAAGTGTTCCAGATTCTCATTATGTCAGGTCTTGTTGTTTATTGCTTTGTCACGTTTACTTTCAAACTGGATTTAGGTTTGGCTCTCGGTGTGTCAGCATTAATCGGTCCCTGTTACGATATCTTTAAATCAGTGAAAAGTGAAATAGAAATCCAGCTTACCAAGCGGAGGGAACGCGTATTAACGCAAAAAAATTAATCTATCGTTGGCATGATTTTTATTAATTTCGTAGTTCAAAATGCACAAATAGAGGTTGAAAAACTTCGACTCACATGAATATGTGACCCTTTAAAAACAAACCAATCAAAAATGAAACAAATTAAATTTTTAGTAGTTATTGGCTTTCTCTCTACCACCATCGTATCCAACGGGCAGGAGTACACCTTCAGGGTGCTAGCCAATAAAGGTGCGAACGAAGTAAAATCTGGTGATACTTGGCATCCCATTAAAACTGGAGCTCAACTTAAAAAAGGAGATGAATTGAAAATTTCCGAAAATGCTTCCGTAGGATTAGTTCATGTAACAGGAAAGCCGCTGGAAGTAAAACAGGCTGGAAGTTATAAAGTGGATGATCTTGCAGCTAAAGTGGGTAGCGGATCCAGTGTACTTAATAAATACACCGATTTTATTCTTAGCAGCAACTCGGCTGAAGCCAAGAAAAACAGACTCAGTGCAACAGGGGCCGTACACCGTGGCTTGGAGGATATTAAAGTTTACCTCCCTGAAAACCAGTATGCCGAGATTTATAATAACATAGCCATCATCAACTGGGAGTCGGCCAAAGGTGGTGCACCTTATCTGATATCGGTAAAAAATATGTTTGATGAGGAGTTGGCTAAGATTGAGACTCCTGAGAATGTTACTCAAATTGATTTGAGCGATCCAAAATTCTCCAATGAAACAGCGGTGTTGGTTGAAGTAAGATCAAAAGCTGATAATAAGAGCAAATCAGAACAACACCTGATCAAAAAATTATCACCAGCCAGATATGAGGTCGTGAAAAAACAACTCAACGAAGAGACTGCCGACTTAAAAGAGGAAACTGCATTTAATAAATATCTCTTAGCTTCAGTATATGAAGAAAAGAAATTGTATATCGATGCGATCACCTGTTATGAGCAAGCTATTAAATTGGATCCAACCAATCCAACCTATAAAGAAGGGTACGAGGAATTCCTGTTAAGGAATAAATTAAAGGCATCAAAGTAAAAGGGTTATAATTTTGATAGAAGCCCTGACGGAAACGTCAGGGCTTTTTTTATTTCTTGGCTGCCCGAAGAATTATTCTAATTTTGTTCTTCTAACTTTCAAAATCATGAGCGTACTGGTTAATAAAAATTCACGGGTCATTGTGCAAGGCTTCACCGGATCGGAAGGATCATTTCACGCCGGACAAATGATAGAATACGGAACTAACGTTGTCGGTGGGGTAACTCCCGGCAAAGGTGGGCAAGTACATTTGGGCCGTCCTGTTTTCAACTCCGTAAAGGAAGCGGTTGAAAAAACCGGGGCCGATGTATCCATCATTTTTGTTCCGCCAGCATTTGCTGGAGATTCCATCATGGAAGCTGCCGAAGCAGGGATCAAAGTCATCGTTGCTATCACAGAGGGAATTCCGGTGAAAGATATGATGATTGCCAAGCAGTATGTGAAAGATCGTGGAGTTACACTAATCGGCCCGAATTGCCCAGGTGTAATTACACCAGGTGAAGCCAAAGTAGGCATCATGCCTGGCTTTGTTTTCAAAAAAGGAAAAATCGGAATTGTATCTAAATCCGGCACGCTTACCTACGAAGCGGCTGATCAAATTGTAAAAGCAGGATTAGGGATTACAACGGCGATTGGTATCGGTGGCGATCCAATTATTGGCACACCTACCAAAGACGCTGTCGAGTTGCTCATGAACGATCCGGAAACAGAAGGTATTGTAATGATTGGAGAAATCGGTGGAAGCTACGAGCCGGTAGCGGCACGTTGGATAAAAGAAAACGGTAATAAGAAACCCGTGGTTGGATTTATTGCAGGCCAGACTGCACCTCCAGGCAGAAGAATGGGTCACGCAGGAGCCATCATCGGTGGCGCTGAAGATACCGCGGAAGCTAAAATGAAAGTAATGCGTGAGTGCGGCATTCACGTGGTAGAGTCGCCAGCACTGATTGGTGATACTATGCTAAAAGCGCTTAAAAAATAAAAGACTAGAACGCGGTCCTAAATTCGCTTTCGAGATATTGATTCAAGTGATTTAAGTTGCTGAAAACTTCTAATCGCTCAGCCTCATTGTCAATGCTATCATTTTTGTACATCACTTCTACAAAAGTGTTCTTCACCATGTAAAGGAAAACCTTGCGGTCATTACGCATTCTTGATCCAAGCATAATTCCGTGCTCACGCAAATATTCCAATTGCTTGGTTAGTGAAAAGTATTTAAAGCCCCACTTAAACAGCGACATAATTGTTTGTGTTTTGATCTTTTATACGGCAAAGGAACACACCGTGATCGGTTTTATAAAAAACATGACTTTTGGCAGAGATGAGATACAGGGCCAGGTTGTTAAAGTCTTCAGATTATCCATCTCCTTGTGCTTAAATCTTACAGGCCCTTTTCTTAAAATGCCTGCCGTTTAACTGGAAATAAAGCCTATTCAACGCCTTTTTTTGCATAATCAGCCTAAATCTTGCGACCTCAGATAACATAATCCAGTGTAAGCTTATAGCAGATCATTAGCGAGGTTTGCAAGCTCACTTCGCTCCCCTTTCTCAAGGGTAACATGGGCATAAAGTTCATGATCTTTCAACCTATCGATCAGGTAAGAAAGGCCATTACTTTGCGAATCCAAGTAAGGTGTATCAATCTGGTGAATGTCTCCAGTAAAAATAATTTTGGTGTTTTCGCCAGCGCGGGTGATGATTGTTTTCACTTCATGCGGAGTTAAATTTTGAGCTTCATCTACAATGAAGCAAATGTTCGATAAGCTTCTTCCGCGAATGTAAGCCAGTGGAGTAATCACCAATTTTTCGTTCGTTACCATTTCGGTGATCTTCGAATATTCCTTATCGCTCTCGCTGTACTGATTTTGAATGAATTTCAAATTGTCCCACAGCGGTTCCATGTAGGGATTCAATTTGGATTTGATATCACCAGGTAAATAGCCGATGTCTTTATTACTAAGAGGAACAATTGGGCGAGCCAAATAAATTTGTTTGTACTCGCGTTTTTGCTCCAATGCCGCAGCTAAAGCAATCAAAGTTTTTCCAGTACCGGCCACACCTTGCATTGACACTAACTTAATTTCCGGTTTCAACACAGCGTGAATAGCAAAGGCTTGCTCTGCATTGCGTGGCTTGATGCCGTAGGCGTTTCGTTTCTCCACTTGCTCCACCATGCCGTTGGCTGAATTATAAAAAGCCAACACCGATTTTTTTCCGCTACGCAAAATGTAGTAGTGGTTCTTCATAGGCTTCTCTTTGCCCAGCACTTCATTCGGCGGACAATATCCTTTTTCGTAGATCAGGTCAATGGCATCCGAGTCTGCATTGTCAACAATGGTTCTACCGGTGTGTAGTGAACTAATGTTTTGAACCTTCCCAGTTGTATAATCCTCCGCCTGTAAACCAAGCGCCTTTGCTTTCAGTCGCAAGTTGATGTCTTTGCTAATCAAGATCACCTTCTTGCCTTTCTCCTCTCGTTGCAACAGAAGCGCAGCGTTTAAGATGCGATGATCAGCTTTATCTTCATTAAAAACTTTGTTGGCATCGAGTTGGCTGGTGCCACCCGTATCCATCACAACTCTAAAATTACCTTTGCCTTTTCCGTTAATTGGGTTCCAATGATGAAGCATTTGGTTTTTGGCCAGCTTGTCAATCAGTCGGATGAACTCACGGGCTTCAAAGTTTTTAGTATCGTTCCCCTTTTTAAAATTGTCAAGCTCTTCCAGCACCGTGATCGGGATGCCGACATCGTGTTCGTCAAAATTGAGGATGCTGTTGTGTTCGAAGATGATAACGGAGGTGTCGAGTACGAAGATTTTTTTGTCTTTCTCTTTTTTGATTTTAGACATAGGCTAGTAAAAGGTTAAAAAAAAGCGAAGACACGTCCCTTACTGTGATTATAAAACCCGGTAAGTGTGAACGTGTCTTCGCGTCATTCCTTCAATCACCTAAAGCTAATAAAACGAAAATGAAAAATGAAAGCGCTTTCTAATCTTTTATCAACAAAATTTCGGAGACACCTTGATTGATCGAATTGAGTGAAAGCATAACTTGAAGAAGTATTGGTAAATTGATGCTCAAAGAAACTTAACATGAAGGTAAAATTGTTTCTCGGCTTGATCTTACTCTCGTGCGCTGCACATGCTCAGAACAAGTACGGCTTGCACGCGACCACGTTAGGAGAATATCAAGCATCGATTAAAGGCCATCCGGAAAAAGAGTTGGTGGAATTGAAAAACATCATTCCTGAAATTGTGTTAGACATTCGCTATGCTACTACAAATAATTTCACAAACGCAAAAGTTTATAATCTTGCCAGGGCTTATGCCAGAAAGCCAGTAGCTGAAGCTTTGCAAAAGGCTCAGTCCGATTTCAATAAACTTGGTTACGGTATTAAAATCTATGATGCCTACCGGCCTTATTCAGCGACGATAAAATTTTATGAGCTAATGAAAGGCGACACTACTTATGTTGCCAATCCCTACAATGGTTCGCGTCACAATCGTGGCTGCGCACTGGATATGACAATCATTGATCTTAAAACCAAACAAGAACTGAAGATGCCAAGTGATTATGATGCTATGCAAAAGGAATCCTGGCCATCAACCCCTGTTAATGATCCTACAGTAAGAAAAAACCGCGACACCTTAATCGGCATCATGGAGAAGAATGGATTTAAAGTTTATTCTACGGAGTGGTGGCATTTTGATTTTGTGGGTTGGGAGAAATTTGAAGTAATGGATATTGGTTTCGAACAGTTAGAAAAATAGAATATGACGTTAAATCAAGCCCAAGAGGAAGTTGATCAATGGATCAAAGCACATGGTGTTCGTTATTTCAATGAGCTCACTAACATGACTATCCTAACGGAAGAAGTTGGAGAACTAGCTCGCATCATGGCCAGACGATATGGTGAGCAATCCGAAAAAGAATCTGACAAGAACAAAGACTTGGGTGATGAAATGGCAGATGTACTTTGGGTTTTGATTTGTTTGGCCAATCAAACCGGAGTTGATTTAACTGAAGCCTTCAAGAAAAACTTAGAAAAGAAAACAGCTAGGGATAAGGACCGTCATCATCAAAATCCAAAACTCAAATAACTAAAACTCCTTTTTGCAATCTGGGCAACACTTTATATAAATCTGGGGTTACGCAAAACTCAATGTCCTTGTGAATATTGAGTCGGTTCAATCTTCGAACGTGCGATGACTGTTCTAAGAATTTTACCATATCATTCTTAGCCACATTATATAAATGTTGAGCCGCCAGCGGAGCATCGCAATCAGGGCCAAGATAGTCTTTCAATTTTTCCACCACTGCTCCGGCAAACAACGTGTCTTCGAGGTTAACTCTGCCTTTCCAACCAGCGCATACAATCAACACGTTGTTTTCACCCAGCAACAAATAGCGAACCACGGCAGTCAAATTCAAAAAAGATCCAACAATCACTTCTTTCGCGCCCTTCGCTTTTTCTATTGCCTGCGTTCCGTTGGTTGTAGTGAAGGCTAACTTCAAACCACGAATCTCCTCACCTGTATATTCAAACGGAGAATTTCCTTTATCAAAACCTTCTACTTTTTTTCCGTCTCGCTCACCTGAAGTGACATAGCCTTTGGTCTTCATTTTCAAACATTCCTCCAGATTAGCCACCGGTGTAATGCTCTCCACACCATGTGCAAAAGCTGTGACCATGCAAGAAGTAGCGCGAAGAATATCTACAACGACAACCGTGCGATCGTTGATGTCATACAAATGCATTAGTTCCGGGCTGAGACAAACGTCAATTGTTTTCATAATGTCAGACGAAAGGGGTTTTACTCACTACAGCCTTTAACGCTTTTCCCCTCACCTCTATAAAAATCTCCGAGCCGACAGATGCGTGCTCAGTTGTAACATATCCTAATCCAATTCCAATACTTAACATTGGGGATTGTGTTCCGGATGTTACTTTGCCGATTACATTTCCGGCGGCATCTTTGATTGGATAATCATGACGAGGAATTCCTTTGTCCATCATTTTAAAGCCAACAAGTTTCTTTTTAACTCCAGCTTCTTTCTGCGATTTGATGTTTGCTGAGTTAGTGAAGTCTTTCGTGAATTTCGTGATCCATCCTAGTCCACCTTCCAATGGAGAAGTTGCATCGTCAATGTCATTGCCATATAAACAGAAGCCCATCTCCAAGCGGAGCGTATCGCGGGCTCCCAAACCAATCGGTTTGATGTTCACATCTTTGCCAGCTTCAAAAATCGAGTTCCATACTTTTTCAGCAGAAGCTTTGTTCACATAAATTTCAAAACCGCCCGCACCCGTATAGCCCGTGTTGCTCATGATCACATCTTTCACTCCGGCAAATTCTCCTACAGCAAAGTGATAATATTTGATAGCTGATAAATCTGTCTTCGTTAATTTTTGCAACACCCCAACAGCCTTTGGGCCTTGCACAGCAAACAAGCAAATATCCTCAGAGATGTTTTTCATCTCAGCGCCCATCGTATTAAATTTCGAAATCCAGTTCCAGTCCTTTTCGATATTCGAGGCATTCACCACCAGCAGGTAATCGTTGTCTCTTATTTTGTAAACAATCAAATCATCCACAATACCTCCACTCTCATTTGGTAAACAAGAATATTGCGCCTGACAGTCCACCAGTTTCGAAGCATCGTTGCTCGTGACACGTTGGATTAAATCAAGCGCGTTCGAGCCTTTCACTGTAAACTCGCCCATGTGGCTTACGTCAAACACACCCACACCGTTGCGCACTGTCATGTGCTCTTCAATATCTGAGCTATAGCGCACTGGCATATTGTATCCGGCAAACGGAACCATCTTGGCACCGAGCTTTTCATGAACGGCATTGAGGGGCACAAATTTCAATTCCATAGTTTTCTAGTTAACGGCTGCAAATATGCCTGAATAATTTGTAGACAACAATTATGAATTGTAGATAGACAATAAAAAATTAGGATGGTAGAACTGTCGAATAAGTTAGTGGCCTTCCACTCCAAAATAGTCTGGATGACCTGCAATGAATCTCTTAAAGGAAGATGGGAGCATCAACAACTGAAGCTTGTCCAGTGAGTCTTGCGCTTCTTGCTGCAATCCCAATCCAATACATTGCAATACATGTTGTTTTAAAATTTTGACTGAGTTCGGCTTCGCAAGAAGTCCATCCACCAGCAATGAAAAGTTCTTCAGTCGATCTGTAGTATCGTTGGCAAAGAATCGTGACGCTGCCACAATCCCTTCCTCGAACTGGTTGTTGGCGTTGACTAAATAACGGTATCTAACCTCGGCTTCTTTTGCATTTCCATTTTGCTCCGCTTGCAGTGCTTCCAAATAAACTCGTTGATTGAAAGGAACCTCGGTTCCTACATTTAATTTCTTTCCAACAAAATTCCAATCTCCCTTTTCTGCAGCAAGCATTAAACTCAATTGATCGATTTCAGCTTGAAGATTTCTATCAACACTACCTGAAACTTGACGGAGCATCAGTGCTGCTTTTTCTAATTCATCCAACGCAAACCATTTTTTGCTTCGGTCTACCGATGCACGTGCTCTCAATTTTTCGTTTGCTATTCCATTTACAGTTTTATCAAACAGCAAAGAATCGATCATTCCAATTTTATACCGACAGAAATAATATTTTTCTTCGTCAGCTAAAGAAGCAACCTCTGAATTCTTACTTAGTAAAATTTTTTTCATTACCGACGCAAATGCTGCAATCGACTTATCATTGAAACGACTCAAACTATCCCAGCTTATGAACGCTTGATTCAAACTATCCGCTTCAGTTTCGGCAATCGCTTGATGGTGCAAAGCAAAAGGCAATTTCTTTTCGCTCGCCATTTTAAAATAACCCGATGCGGCGAGTGGGTTGTTTTGTTCCAATAACCACAATCCGAGTAACGAAAAATAATTCGCTTCGCCCGTACGATAAGCAGCTTCGCGCAAGGTTTGCAAGGCGTGCTTCACTTCACCTTTAGCATACAGTGACTGTGCTGATGATGCCAATAATTTTTCTTTGAATCCGACATTCGATGGTCTGCTCGCCAATTTCACAACCTGCGAAATCAAGGCTGTGTCAGCTTTCTCTTTTTGATTGACCAAATAATTGCAAAGTAATGCGGCCTGATAAACCGTAAGCGCAGTGTCCAACTCCAGTTTGCTTTCAAAAATCAATTGAAGTCCTCTTTGATTGGCGAAAGCAAGTGTGTTAACTTTTACTCCATCATGTGATGTCTCTTTTAAGGACATCACCGAATCAATTCCATGATCTGCATTGAACAGTACGGAAGTGCCTAACATATTTGTTTCCCCAACTTGAACCGTGCTTTTTAATTTTTTTGCTTCATTAAAAAAATAAAGTGCTGAGTCGGGTGATTTTAGTTTCATGAATGCCAAGCCAGCCGCATTCATCAATTCTCCGCTTTTCGGAAATTTCTTTTTGCCTTCATCGATGGTGAGTGCAGCCTCGAGCATGTCCCCTTGACCAGCATAAACTTCACTCAAATTCAGATAGACAGGAGCGCTAGGTGTCCAATCTATAGCTTTCTCATATTCTTTCTTTTCTTTTAGCGATTCATAACGCGACCCATAAATACTTGCGAGGCCATAGTGCGCATGCAAATTCTGATTACGGAACTGAATAGATTTCGTGTAGTACACTTCCGCCGTTGCATCATCGTGTTGCAACAAATACAGATCGCCATACGCATGATAGAAAGAAGCTGTGGCTTGATTAATATAAGTCTTCCACGACACGGCAGTGGAGATGACAGCGAACGTGGCAATGATCGACATCAGCCGATAAGTGAAATGCGGCATCGTCTCTGGTTTGTAAATTATTTTGTATACCGGCAGGTTTTTCACCAGCATCGGACCAAAATTGGCAATCACATATAAGAAGAAAATTATTCCACAGCCGAGATGAGCAGTCATAATCAAGTCATCGAACGCGTCCATCATCATATCGCTGGCCGACGCAGCGAAATAAGCCATCGCCGAAATGCTGGTGAGCATCATTGATAGGAAAAAGAAAACACCAATCGGTTCCTCTGAAATAATGTTTTCGTAAACTGTTCCACGTTGTCGAAAGCCCCAAATGCCAAGAATGGCAGAAACCATCAACACAAAAAAGGAATTAATCGAAAAAAAACTCCAACCGATGAAACCCATCTTCGAGGCAAACATCAATGCGAGATTGACGAGATAAACTGCAGTCAGGATCAAAAAATGTTGAAGACTCTTTGATGACTTCATGCTTTGTGTAGTGATCGTGACAAAGCCGGCAATGACTTCATGCGCCACCATCAAAATAAAAATTAAACACAAAATGATTCCAGCTACTAATCCATTAACAGCCAAACGTAAAAAAGGTGAAGTGGCGCGGCTGAAGAAAAATGAAACAGCAGCAATTACAATTATTAATGTCGAGAAAAACAGAAGCCTTTGAACAAAAGTCGTCTCCTTTCGAAAGGCATTAAGATAAAATGCAATTCCACCGAAAAGCAGAACTACAACAACTGTAATAGTTTTATTGGCTAAACCCAAAATTTCAAGCGCCTCAAACCGAAGACTGGCAAGGAACAACATCGCCAATCCCATCCCTATCAAAAACCAGTATCGGGAAAGTGTGCTGATAATACTTATAAAAAATAAAAACGAAATCGAGAGTGCAGTAATAAAAAAGTATAGCGCGAATGCATTGGGTTGCAACTTGCTTCCGAAAATATTCTCAAAAATCACGAAGCTGTCTGCAGGGACAGCCACGTTAATTAAACCAACTTGAAAGGAGTGCGATTGAACTTCAACGCGCTGAATCTGTTGAAAGTGATCGTAAGTGATAACCGGTGCTGGCGATGCCGACCAACTGATCCAGAAGAAAATAACCGAAGCGAAAACAAAGAGCGAAAAAATCCAAAAAATAATTTGATAAGGCTTACTCCATGACTTCCAGAATTGCAATGAGAACATAGTAGGTTTTGAAACTTGGTGGAGAAATGAGGATGTCTATTCCAAGACTTTCGGAACACGGAAATAATCCGCATCTTTTTTTGGTGCACTACTTAGTGCTATGTCGTGATTGAGGTGAGGTTTTACTTCATCCTCCCGAAGTGCATTTACCTCGTGGCTCATGGTGGTTAAAGGCTCCACACCATCAGTATTCACTTCATTGAGTTTTTCAACAAAAGAAATAATATTACCCAGGTCTTTAATCATTTTCTCTGAATCCTTCTCGTCAAATTCAAGGCGAGCGAGATGGGCGATTTTATCCAGCGTTTCTTTGTCAACTTTCATTTTAAAGTCTTATTCTGTTTTTCTAATTCCGACGCAATCACCGAGTACACTTCGTGTTTCAATTTTTTTACATCCACATTCGTCATTCCTTTTGTTTCAATCGGTTCATGAAAGATCACTTTCACTTTTCCCCGACGAAGCATTAACGGTTTTTGGTCAGGCAAAATTATCCAATTGAATGGAATCGTTACAGGCACAACAGGAATTTGTTTTTCAATGGCTGTGCGGAAAGCACCGTCTTTGAAATGCATCATCTTCGGGGGTTCTGTTGTAATCATCCCACCTTCCGGATAAATAACCAGGCTTTTACCCTCATCTATTGCTTTTAAAGAATTAAGAACAGTATTGCCACGGCTCCGCAAACTTCTTCGGTCCACAGTAATATGGAGCTTGCGATACATAAACCCAAAGAGCGGCACTTTCTCCATTGAGTTTTTTCCGACGAAAATAGTGTTGACAGGATTGAGGCCCATCGCCGGAATGTCGAGGTAAGAAAAGTGGTTCGAGCAAAAAATATAAGTTCGACTGCGATCAAGTTTAGACCGGCACTCTACTTCGTACGGAAGGAAGACGAAAATGAACATCAACTTCGCCCACCACCTATTGATGATACCTGTCAATTTAAATTGTGAAGGAAAAATTATTGGAATTAATAATAATGGGAACAGCAGAACGAGCAACAAACTAAAAATGAAGAAACCGTAAACGGTGTGAATTTTTCTTACTAGAACCATCGTACTGTTTGGGGTAAATTTCGCTCCATAAATGAAGTTAAGTAGTCTAATACGTATTTTTATCAGTTCAATTTATACTCATGAATCATTTACTCCAAGCCTGTTTTATCTCAGTGCTTGTTTTCTTTTCCATTCATGGCAAGACTCAAGGCCTGAATACTTCAATGACGCAATATTGGTCAGGTAAATCAAAGGCTAAATTAATAAAGGATATAGAATCCAAAGGTTATTCGTTGGGCGATATCAAAGATGCTTTAAGAAAAGGCAGATCTTACCCATCTAAGGTGAAGAAAGGGTTTTACCTTCTAAATCAAAATGATAAAAAGTTACCTCCTCATGCGTTGGTGTTCATCCCTTTTAACTATGACCCAGGCAAGAAATATCCCATTCGAATTTTTTTTCACGGAGCCGTGTCAAATCTTGATCCTCAATCTCTATTTAAATCATATGTAGATACTACCTCGACTGCATATAAGGACATGCAATCGATACTCATTTTTCCTACTGCGTGGCTATTCGCGCCCTGGTGGAATCCCATTCAGTTTGAAAATGTTAACCGGTTACTCCGGCTTGTAAAGCAAAATTATAATGTTGATGAAAATAGAATACGACTTCTGGGGATTTCCGATGGTGGCACCGGATGTTTTTATCTCTCCAATTGCGATGTTACACCTTGGTCATGCATTACTCCCTTTATCGGTTCGCTCGCTGTTCTCAACGTTCTTGGTCCAAGGCAAGTTTATATGAGCAATTTTATCAATAAGCCGTATTTGATTGTGAACACAGGAAAAGACAACATTTTTCCTAAAAAAGATCAGCTTCCCTATTTAAATCTGTTGACAACAATTAATAAGAATGCATTTGTAATCTGGGTTGACAGCGCTGGCCATTCAATGCGCTGGTTGAATGTATTGAGAGACTCTATTAATTCATTTGCGGATCATCATCAAAGGGAGCCTTATCCTAAAAAAATAATTTGGCACACTGACAATCCAGGTCTTTATGGAAGGAATCATTTTCTGCAGATCAATGCGATTGGAAAGACAAAATCCAACGGAGATATTTCTGATCCAAATTCGATTATCGATTCCTCAGGCAAAAATAAGTTGGCTTTTAAGAGAGACTCAATTGCAGGGGCCATTAAGATTGAAAGAGAAGATAATACTTTTCTGTTCCAATCCTCAGGGGTGAAAAAATTTACATTGCTCCTCTCGTCTGATTTTGTTGATTTTCAAAAACCGATAACGGTGTTTGTAAACGAAAAAAAATCATTTGAAGGTATCGTAAAGCCTGACGCGAAAACTTTATTAAAATGGAATTTGAAAGACGATGACCGGTCAATGTTATTCGAAGCTGAACTTTCACTTAAGGTAAACTGATCCTCTATTAGCAATTCTATTCTATGTTCGAAACTATTTCATTTCGAAATATGCCTCAAACTATTACCATGAGTTCTGGGAATAACTATTAATTCCGTTTGCCTGCCATCAATGTAGCGAAAGCCGGTCTCATCAAAATAACCATCTTCCTCTAACATGATCTTGACATCTTTCTTCCATTCGGAAATAGGAACGGTTGCATTTAATTCGATGGAGTATGCTGTTTTAAAATGCATCGGATATTCACCTGTAAAAGGAACTCCGCTTTGCATGTCCCACATGCCAATGGTGGTGCCAGCCGCGTGACCATGATACCCAATGGGGTGTGTATAAATGGAAGGTGTAATTCCTTGATCAATGGCTTGCTTGCGTGAGTCAGCTAAAATTTGGTTTCCGGTTTTCCCTTCTTTAAAATTTGAAGTGAGGATGTCTTGCAATTTGTTTCCTTTAGCGAATGCATTTTTTAAAAAGTCAGGAGCCTCTTTTTCTCCAGCTTTTAAAACATAAGCATGTTGCTGTGTGTCTGTGTTCAATCTCAAATAGGTAATTCCAAAATCGACATGAAGTAAATCTCCCGGCATAATCACCTCCGAGTCGTCAACTCCTGCGCGTTGAATTTCTACTGACGGATGAAACCAGGTGTCTAACTTCAATTCTTTTATTTTTTCGCGATACCACCACACTACATCGTCGGTAGTAGTAACACCGGGTTGAATAACACGATCAGAAAATCCTTCGGCGATAATCTCGTGAGCGATCCTACAGATCTGGGGATAAATTGTCATTTCTCTTTCGGTTCTTGCCTCGAGCCAGCTGACAGCCAGTTTTTCTGCAGAAACAACATGCGACTGCAGCGGCTTCGACAAGACTTTTAGCAACTCGTCGTAGTCGTTGGATGAAATCCCATCGGCATGGCCATAGCTTGGTGCCTTGTTAACCCCGATCTTTTTGGGATTTCTTTCTTCAATAATTTTAGCAAGTTGTTTCCACTGATCAGGTTGTTGTTCTGGATTCCATGACCTTTTGAAAGCTTTACCAACATCATAACGGGCTACTGCCAGATATTCAACTTCTTTATCAACTCCCTTATCAAACACTACTAGCATAGTTGTTCTGCGCGAAGCCATCCATGTAGCCGGTAGCATTGTCTTGATAACAGGGTCTTCATTATACTCGCGCGAAATGACCACCCACATATCAAAACCTTCTCTTCGCATCAAGCCAGGAAGAAGATTTTTTAATCGCTCATCGAGTAAGTCATCCATGACTTTCGCTTGGTCACGCTGTGAAAGAATAAGTGCTTGAGCATGTGAATTTGATAAATAGAACAGCAGTATGATGACACCTAAGAATTTCATAAAATTATTTTGAGAGTTTAATGATACAACGTTCATTCTTCAACACCTCATTCGCATTGGCGACTTCGATTGTGGACCTCGCATCGTCCATTTCTTCGCGCACTTTTTCTTTGATTTCGCGAACTCGCATTGCTTCGATGAAACGTTTTACATCTTCCTCATTTTCCAAAATCAATTCAGGCACTTGTTGAGGCTTATTGTCATCCCCTTTTGCTACCATCGTAATGAAAGAGGAGTTGGTATGCTTAATAATGCCTGTTTTCACATTTTCGGATTCAACCCGAATTCCTACAATTAACGAAGTTCGGCCGACATAATTCACTGAAGCTTTCATCGAGACCAGTTCTCCGACTTCAACAGGTTGCAAAAACTCAACTTTATCAACCGAAACAGTAACACAATAAGTCCCAGCATGTTTGATGGCACATGCGTAAGCAACTTTGTCCATTATAGAAAGCAAAATGCCTCCATGGATTTTTCCACCAAAGTTGGCATACGAGGGAATCATCAATTCAGTAATGGTGGTTTTTGAATGTGAGACAGGTCTAGGCTCCATAATGGAATGTTTCTCAAAAGATAGGAAAAGATAGTTAATGATTTAAGACGTCCGACACTTCAGAGGTGACTTGACGCCTCTACTTTCAGATTTTTACTTAAGATATGGAAGCGCAAGACCATTGCACCAGCTGTTAAGGTGAGGCCAATGAGCAGGCCCGTCCACACGCCAACTCCACCCCAGCCAATTTTAAAAGCCAAAATATATCCAAGAGGCAAGCCGATGATCCAATACGCAATGAAAATAAACAGCGAAGGAATTTTTACATCATGTAATCCTCGCAACGCACCGATGCAAACCACTTGCACGCCATCACTCAGCTGAAAGAACCCTGCAATGATGAGCAATGGTGCCGCTATCATGATCACCTGAGGGTCGTTTACATAAAGTGTAGGCAGAAAATCTTTTCCCAAAACAAATAGCAGTCCCCACAAAAACATGATCGACATCGCGATAGACAATAGTACAAAGGCAACCGTGCGCATTGTGGAGTAATCTTTCTTGCCCATTTCATTACTTACCCGAATCGTTGCAGCGGCAGCAAGCCCCGACGTAGTCATATAACTGATCGTGGCAAGATTGATAGCAATCTGATGAGCTGCTAATGTTTTTGTTCCGAGCCAACCCATCATCACGGCTGACATATCGAAGGCGGCTACTTCAAAAATAAATTGTACGCCAGCCGGCAAACCAATGTGAAGCCTTTTATTGATCAATGAATTAGAATAATTTCCTATTGAAAAACCGGGGCGAAATTTTTTGAATGATGAAGATCGAAAAACATAAATAGCGATAGCAGCTGCCATGATCGCTCTCGATATCAAGGTGGCCCAGCCTGCTCCTACTAAACCCATAGCCGGCAAACCGAAATGGCCGAAGATCAAAATATAATTCAATGGCACATGAATAATGTTGCTTCCAATCACCGCCATCATGGCAATGCGTGTGCGCGAAAGCCCTTCGGTAAATTGCCGAAACGTTTGAAAGATTAACGTGGGAATAATTGAAAATGTAATGATGCCGAGATAGGGAATGGCTTCAGTTACAACATCTTCAGGTTGATCGATGTAATACAAAATATTTTTTGCCGCCATCACCAGTGCAACCAAAATAAAGCTATTGATAATATTGATCGCCAACCCATGTTTTAATACTTCACTGATTTTACCTGAATTATTTTCTCCATGAGCTGCCGCTACTAGCGGAGTGATTGCGTAGGATACACCTATGCCGAAAAGCAAAATCACATTGAACGCCACATTGGCGAGTGACGAAGCAGCCAAAGGCACAGCACCAACGTGACCCACCATCAAGCTATCCACTACACCCATCATCACATGGCCGAGTTGGCTGAGCATAACAGGTATTGCTAACTTAAGGCTCGCAGAAATGTGTGGAGAGTATTTTGAAAAATTCATTTGAAGAATCAATGAGTCTATTCCTTTACGTCAAATGAAAAACTCTTCTCTTTAAATTCAAACGTCTTCAAGTCATAAACGCGTTCGGTGAATTCTACTTTATTGTTTTGATCAACAGTAACCACCGTGGAACATCTCGATCCATAATTCGGACTTTTAATAAACATCGATGAAAGCATTCTCTCACGCTCAAGGCCAACTCCTGTATCAGGAAGTTGATTATCTGGCGCCTGCTTTTCATCGTAGAGCGCATTCAATATTTTTTTGGAGTCAATCTTCCTTTCATCGAACAACGGTTTCATTTTTTCTTTTCCCTTCTTCACCTTCGGCCAGGGTGTGTCAAGCAAGTGGTTACTCAAGCCATGAAAACCATTTTCAATTTTTACGATTCCATCATTATAGTTGGAGAGATAAAATAATTCTTCAGCGTCGCCTACAATTAAATTAAATCCATTGTAGTTATTTTTGGTCTTCTCAACGTTTTTTAAATAATTCTTTGGTGATTCATCCGACAATAAAAAATCAGTGACTAAATATCCACGCGAAGGCGCTACTGTTTTTAAATTTTTTAAATCGCGATAGTTAGTCACCATAGCAATGCGACCATTCTTATTCATCGCCATCCATGTGCCACACGTTCCATCGGGTTTCATCGCTTCAAGATCGCGCCCTCCGACTATTTGTGGATGCTCTTTCCAGAATTCGGCTGGAGAAGTTTGACGAACATAAAACTCATCGCGGTTGGCAGCCACGATTAGTTTATAGTTTGGATGATTATTGAGCGAAAGAAAAATTAAGCACATGAAAATTATTAAATCAACTTCTTGAAGAAAGGGATTAATTCTTCCGCCAATATTGCATGATCCTCTACATTTGGGTGGCCTGTACATCCACGAGCTTGCATCGGTTTGAAAAAATAAAGCGCTACGGGTTTATCGTTGGGATACAACGCATCAATATTCTTCTTTACCGCTGAAAGGCAGTTTTGTAATTTTTCTCTGTCCTTATTATGCACCATAGCACTGCTGAGCAAAGCAATCTGCGCGGTGATGTATTTCGATTTTACTTGTTGCACAAATTTGATGTAGCCCGAAACAAATACGGCGCTATCAAAAGGAGTGCGCGAGTGCTTACCATCGCCTCTGCTAAGATCGTTTGTACCTAACGCAATGCTTACCACATCCGGTTTGTAGTTTTCAAATTTCCACAGCCGCTGACTTTCCAATTGGAAATCCGATTTCTCATACACTTGTGGCATCGAAGGACCATCCATATTCCAGGTTCTATAAATTCCTATTCCGCTCACACCACTGACAATGAAGTTGGTTGATAATGCTCGTGCGACTCTTGGGCCGTAAGCATAGTAAGCATTATGCTGATCGTGATAGGCTCCCGCTCCACAAGCTATTTCCGATGGATCGGCTGCAGCACCACACGTAATGCTATTGCCAATGAATTCAATCAACGGAGCTCTTGGCCTTCCAATGGCCTGTAAGGATTTGCCAGTTATTTTTTCAATAAAGATCGGACCAGTGTGCGCTTCGGTCGCTTTATAAATCCAAACTGTATGTTCACCATCCTTCGATGCAGAAATTATAAAAGGCTGTTTATTGTTACCCCCTATTCTTACTCTCTTCTGATAAATTCCATCAAGTTCATACTGCAGATAATTATGTGCGTTGTTGTCGTTGAGATAAGAGAACACTTGGCATTCCTTTCCGCTGAATCGAAATCCAAAATGTGATGCCGAACTGATTAGCTCCATATGCTTTTGATCATTGAACAAAAATCTTCCGTAAGGAGAAAGTTCACCAGCAGATAAAGTGTCATCTGCGCTACTCTTATATATAGGAGAGAAACTACTTCCCGTAAGGAAAAGAACGACAACAAAAATGTAAAAGCTAAATTTCATTTTGGGTTAATTAAATTCGTTCAACGCCAAGGCCTGGTTTATCAGAACAAGACATAATTCCATCTTTTAAAATAAATCCACCCTTCACCACATCGCGCGCCAAGTCAAGACTTCCATCCAAATCAATGTATTTGGTGTTCGCACAAGCAAACGCCACATGAAGAGCGGCAGTAATGCTCACAATACTTTCATCGTTACAACCCCAGAAAAGTTCAACGTCTTCTTGTGCCGCAATGTCACCAATCTTTAGCGCCTGACTGATTCCTCCGCACTTCATCAATTTGATATTAAAGATGCCCGTAGCTAATGGCGGCTTCACTAATTCCATTGCGCTCTTAGGTGTGAGCAAGGATTCATCGGCTGCTATAATCTTACGAATGTGATCCGGTAATTTTTTTGTTGCTTCAATTTCTTTAGCAGGAAGTGGCTGCTCAATCAATTCTACATCCAGGTGTTTTGTTTTGTTGTAAAACTCAATCGTTTTAGCAGAATCGTAGCCTTGATTTGCATCAATTCGGATTACAAATTTCTTTCCAAACTTTTCACGAAGCTTAACAATGCGTTCGATGTCTTCTTGCAAGTCGATGCCCAATTTTACTTTCAATATTTTAAATCCACGCTCACCATATTCCTGCGCTTCTTTCAAAGTCTCTTCGACATTTTTAATTCCGATGGTGTTGGAGGTTGGCAGTGATTGAATTTTTTGTCCTAAAAATTTTACCAAAGGGATATTTAAGAATTTTGTGAGTGCATCATATAAGGCAATATCCAATGCTGCACGTGCGGCAGGATTCTTTGGAAATTTTTGCCAGACTTCAAACGTCAATTGATTCAACTCGCGAATATCGCGTCCTACTAAAAAAGAAATATTTTTCTCTTGTAACGCAGTTGAACATTGTTCAAAATTTTCTCCTGTTACATATTCACTTGGATTGGCGGCACCGATGCCTGTCACTCCATTGTCAAGGGTGATCTCAACAAAAGCATTGAGCACTTCATCCACCGTTTTAAATGCGATAGTGTAGGGTTTGGTGTTTCCTAGATCGGCTGACCAGGATTTGATGGATTTTATTTTCATCTTTTTGAATCTTCAATCAGTTTTTTAAAAATAGGGACCAACTTTTCTACGCCATCTTCTAATGGAAGAACGGTGGTAATACCTAAGTCTTTTTCTTTTTCTGTAGCCCACGCTCGTGCATCGGCCTCTTTCATTTTCATGGTGTTCACCGTAACAGCAACAGTTGGCGCCCCGTACGTTTTGATTAACGATATCTCGTCTTTCACATCGGGAATGTTGTCTTTATAATCTTCCATACCTTTGTATTTTTTCCTTGCCGGGTTATGTTGTAACACAGCCGCATCGGCATTCGCACTGATGAGCCACTCGGCACCTGCCGGCCCGCTTGGGTTACGCAAGCTCGATTGTCCTTCAATGAAAATAATATCGGGCTTTGCCTCCTTCCAACATTTTACGATGGCATGCTCCATCTCACCGGAAATAAAATCGTTGAGCGTGCTATCAAAGATGAATCCATATTTCGCTCCTTGCATCCAGCCCGTCTGGCCCGTATAAATCATTTCGGCTTTATAGCCAGCGGCTCGCATCGCTTCTACAAGAAAGCGAGTGGTAGTTCGTTTTCCTAAAGCACAGTCAGTTCCTAATACTGCAACCTTCGGACATTTTACCTGACTGATTGTTCCAGACCAAAAATGAAGATCCTTAAATTTCTTTGGTTTGCGCACATCAATGATCTCCACTTTCTTCTTCTTCGCCAACGCCACAAGATCAGCATGGTCTGAAACATAATCATGAAGGCCATTCACAATGCTGTAGCCTCTTGAAATTGCTTCGCGCAACATCGCTTGCAGTTCCTTTGGCAATACTCCGCCCTTAGTGGCCACACCGATGATGCAATACTTGGCTTTCTTTTTCGACTTGTCTCCAAAATCTTTCAGGGAAGAATAAACAGGGATATTTCTTTTTCTTCCATCCAAAACTTCACCCGCATCTTTGCCAGGATATTTTTTATCGATAATCCCAAGAATGGTAAAACGCTCCGTTCCACGAATAAGCCCGTGAGCGGTTTTGGCGTTGTCGGTATCAAGGAAACTCGAAGTGATTACAATTGCAGTACTCTTTGCCATTATTAAAAAATTTTGAGGATGAAAATTCGGTGAAAGTTGGCGAACGCACAACTATTTATTGATCGTACTTTAATCTAAATTCAGACAAATCAGGTTTGCGCTGGCGTTTGCGTTTTAATTCATATTTATAGACCGTTTGTCCTAAATTTTTCATGAACGGATAGCCCAGTTTATGATATTGATAAATCCCATCATTGTAAACTCCATCTACATTGGTATTGATCACAGCCGAAAGCATAAACTCAACTCCTTTATCAAGATCCACGATATAAGCGTTATCAAGCAGGTAACCATACGCATCGCCCACTTTGTTAAAAATGCGAACGTTCGGTGGAATAGGTTTCTTGCTGTCTCCATACATCAAAAATTTGCAAAAAGCATCGAAGTAGGCTTTGTCTCTATTATAAGCCGGATAACTCGTTTCGCTTGGTCTTTGCGACATATACTTCATTACAAATTTTCTATCCTCTTCGCTGATATTAAATGTTCTTTTCGGATCAGTAAACTTTGGAAATAAAATCGCCTTAAGAATTTCTTGCTGCTCTTGAAGCGGGTAAAAATTTTTATAAGTGAAGTCGAATGGCTGTTTTATTAAAGTGTTGTCTTTGATATAACCAACGCCTTTAAAAACACTTCGAGGGGGTTTGATGGAATCTTCATTCACCAGCATCGGCTGACTATATACAACAGTATCGTGATTAATAAAGCGGACTGCTTCCGTATGGCGGTTTTGATCTGGGTTCAGCGGTCGTTCCAGCCGATGAAGAATGCGCATGTTGTACCCTTTAACTTTCAAGTTTGCATTCACTTCTTTCTGACCAACAAATTCATACAATCGATTCGAGGCGTCATTGTCGCTCACCAGCAAAATCTTCTTTATATAATGTGCCATCGAAGGCATCCCGTTTTCCGAGGTTGTGTCTTTCTTCACTGAAAGTTGGCCGGAGTAAGCACTATCATTAAACATCGGGGTAAACTTGTTGAGGCCTTCGATGTTCAATCGATTCATTTTTTCTAGTGCCAACAAAGAGATAGGAAGCTTAACTGTGCTGGCCGGATAAAAATAGTTGGTGGAATCTAGGTGGAAATAAAAAGATTTGAAATGAGGTTGATTGAGGGAATCGCGATTAATCTGCGTATAAATGATCTGTACTTCAAGGGTGTCTGGATCTTTTAAGATGTTTCGGAATTTGGAAGGATGTTTCTTCATCATGTTCTCGAGAAGAAACTGATTTTCGGTGAGACGGCTAGCACATGAGGTTACCGTCCATCCAAAGATTAAAAGCCAATAAATTTTTTTCATACTTACCAAACTAACTTCACGTAACTTTGTGCCTGCCTTTGCCTAAGCGGCTACGCGCGGGCAGGTTGGAATTTCAAGGTAATTTATTTTTTGATGAGAATATTCAAATATTATTTGTTGGCGCTATTTTTTGCCACTTCGATTTATACCTCTGCCCAAGACGACAAAAAAATAAAATGGGTTGATAGTTTGTTTTCAAAATTGAAAACGGAGGAGAAAATTGGGCAACTTTTTATTGTACCGTTGGACGCGAGTATATCTAAGGAAGAATCTCAACTCTTATTTAATCAAAGTAAAGCTGGAAAAGTTGGAGGTTTAATAATTCAGCAAAGCGGACCCGTTGGTTATGCAAAGTTCATTAATCGACTGCAATCCGACTCAAAGATACCTTTGCTTGTTTCCGCAACTATCAATCCTGATCTAACCCGTTCGTTTGATAGCACGATGACTTTCTTTAAGGCCAATGTGTTGAATGCTATTGCCAATGATAGTTTACTCTTCAGTTTGAGCCAGGAACTTTCCCGACAAAAAGATATACTCCACATTCATTTTCCATTTCATCCAAACCGTGATTCTATTGGGAGTTTAAAGACAACGGACGTCAGGCAAATTTCAACCAATGCAAAATCTAAAAAAGGTACAGAAGAGAAGCAGGCTTTTCTTCTGGGGGGTGATTTATTAATCTCACCAAAAAATATTGATGCCGCTATTAAAACAATATCTAAAGCTATTAAAAAAGATCAACTATTGGCGGCACGGCTTGATAAATCAGTTAAAAAAATCTTGTCTGCAAAAAACGATGTCAAGCATTGGCAAAATAAATTTATCAACACCGACAATTTGATCTCCAGGCTT